>DASVNP010000215.1:0-6993 GCA_036383775.1 Paraburkholderia sp.
CGTGGCCGACGCGGCGCGCGTGCTGCTCGTCGAGCCGAAGTGGTACGGCGACGGCTGCGTCGATCTGATCACCGCGCTCGACCGTAACCAGCAGTTCACTTCGGAGGATGTCTGGCAGCAGATTCGCCAGGCCTACGAACAGGGCGCGACGACGACGGGCGGCAGACTGGTCGATGCGCTGGCCGCGGCGCGCTCGGATCCGCTGCTCCTCGATCAGGCGACGAACCAGCCGCGCCTGCTGCTCGCGAAAGGCGTCCAGATGGATGCGGCGTCCCATCAACTCGCGCTGCTCGCCATCACGCAGGTGGCGGCCAGCGATCCGGCCGCGGCCCCGGCCATCTTCACCGCGATCGCACCGTCGCTTACCCTGGCGGAACGCGCTATCGGCTGGGGCACGATTGCCTATCAGGCGGCGACCCGGCAGCTGTCAGGCGCGGTGGACTGGTACCGGCTATCGGCGAACGCTCCCCTGTCGAGCCAGGCCTATGAGTGGCGCACGCGCAGCGCGCTGCTGGCCGGGGATTGGACAATGGTGCGCTGGTCGATTGAGCAGATGCCGGCCGCGCTGCGCGCGCAACCCGCATGGGTCTACTGGTACGCGCGCGCCTTGAAGCAGAGCGGCGAGGTGGCGGCAGCCGACCAGGAATTCGGAAAGATCGCGGGAACCTACACCTTCTATGGCCAGTTGGCCTCCGAAGCGCTCGGCCAGCAGATCGTAATTCCGCCACAGACCAAGGTGACCCACGAAGATGTTGAGCGGGTTGGCCGGACACCAGGCTTCGAGCTGGCAGAACGCTTTTACGCGCTGCGCCTGCGTACGGAAGGCAACCGTGAGTGGAACTGGCAGTTGCGCGGCATGACCGACCGGCAACTGCTCGCAGTCGCCGAGTACGCACGCCGCATCGAGCTTTACGACCGGGCTGTGAGCACTGCCGACAGGACGCAGACGGAACATGATTTTTCGCTGCGCTACCTGGCGCCCTTCCGCACGATTGTCGAGCGCGATACGCGGTCCACCGGGTTCGACGTCGGATGGGCGTATGGCCTCATTCGCCAGGAGTCGCGCTTCATTATCAATGCGCGCTCGGAGGTTGGCGCGGGCGGCCTGATGCAGGTGATGCCGAACACCGCTGAGATGGTCGCGAGGAAGATCGGGCTCGGTACGATCTCGCGGGCCAGGATGAACGACATCGACACGAACATCCTGCTCGGCACGTACTATCTATCGATGATTTACAACCAGCTTGACCGTTCTGCTGTGCTCGCGACCGCCGGCTACAATGCCGGCCCTGGGCGCCCGCGTAAATGGCAGGCCAACCTGCCTCGTCCGGTGGAAGGCGCGATTTTCGCGGAGACGATTCCGTTCAACGAAACCCGCGACTACGTCAAGAATGTGTTGTCGAACACGGTCTACTACGCGGCGCTGTTTGATGGCCGCCCGCAATCGCTGACGGAGCGGCTTGGCCATATCGAGCCCCGATGACATCGCGCCCAACACTGTTGCGCTGACCGAACTGGCGCGGTGGTCGCGGCTACACATGCGACACTGAACAACGATCCATCTATATCCGGATGGCCTATCAACGGGGAACCGAGAAAGTGAAGGTGAATTCCGCGAGCCGCGACGTTGCGATAATACCGACATCATGTGCAAGTTTGCCGGCGGGCGTTATGTCAAAACGGACCCATCCGACCCGCGTTACAGCCCTCACCGGCGCCGACCGGTACGCCCGCTGCTCGGCGAGGCTGTGTGGAGACGCGTAAAAAGTGGAAGTGTCGAATCAGGATCTGGAGCTTCCACCGTCTAATTTCTCAAGTACAGGTTGGACGCAGCAATGAGATCAATCAAAGGCCCCCTCAGGCCTGAAGCGCCTTCAACAGCGCCTGTTCTCCAATGATCTTGATGACTCGCTTCAGTTTATACGCGAGCACGTGCAAGCTCATCTCAGTGCTCACGCGTCCCAGCGTCCTCGTGAGGAAATGCGTCGCTCCCATCCAGTGCTTCAACGTGCCGAAGGGATGCTCAACGGTCTGCCGTCGCGTACGCATCACCCCGGGTTGCAGATCGAGGCGTTTTTGCATTGCCTCCAGCGTGTCCTCGTGCTCCCAGCGACTCACCCGCCGGTACTTGCTAGGTGTGCACTTGTCCTTGATAGCACAGCGAGGGCAATCGGAACTCCAGTATCTGTTGTACAGCAGACCGCGCTCGATCGTTGCGAAGCGCCAGATCACACGGCTGCCCGCAGGGCACGTGTACTCCCCTGATGCATGATCGAAGACGAAGTCCTCTTTATCAAACCGGCCGTCTGCCTTTGCGCCCGATGTCATTGGCTTCGAAACGAAGGGCATGATGCCGGCCTGCTCGCAGGCAAGAATTTCATCCCCGTTGAAATAGCCGCGGTCCGCAATAACCTGAAGACCCGATGCTTCCATCGCATCCTTCGCCTGCCTGGCCATATTTGCCAGCTGGCGCCGGTCGGTGCCGATGTTGGTGACCTCGTGTGCAACGATAAGGTGGTGCGTGGTATCTACCGCTGTCTGGACGTTGTAGCCGACAAGCCCTCGGCTTGTACTGGTAGCCATGGCACGTGCGTCAGGGTCGGTTAGAGAGATTTGCCCTGCAGGTGCTTGCCCAAGTTCATCGTCAATCTCTTTCAGCTTCTCCATCTGCGTCTTCAACGTTTTGATTTTCTCCTTGAGCCGGGTTGTTCTCGCTTCAGCAACATCGGATGGCTGACGGTCTGCCGTCTCTATCGCAGTCAGATAACGCTCAATGCACTCGTCGATCTGCTGGATGCGCTTGTCGAGTTTGCCGCGCGTGAAGTTGCGATCATGGGCGTTGACTGCCTTGAACTTGCTGCCGTCAATGGCCACGCTCGCCTGAGCAAACAGATCCAGCCGGCGGCACAGCACCACAAACTGCCGGCAGACGTTGCGTATGGCCTGGCCGCTATCTCGTCTGAAATCGGCAATCGTCTTGAAGTCAGGCGCTAGGCGTCCTGTCAGCCACATCAGCTCGATGTTGCGCTGACATTCCCGCTCCAGACGACGACTCGACTGGACGCGATTGAGATAGCCATAGATGTAGATCTTCAGCAGGACTGCGGGATGATAGGACGGGCGCCCTGTAGCCGAAGGCATGACACCATCGAAGCCGAGTGGACCAAGTTCAAGGCCTTCGACAAACGCATCTATTATTCGGACCGGGTTGTCGTCGTCGATGAAGTCATCGAGGCATTCGGGAAGCAGGGTAACCTGCTAGCTGTCTTCGCCTTCTATGAATCGCTTCATCCGGCCACCTCAGCTGAATGCGTTGACTCAGTGTAGGCGATCAGCGGGTTTTCACGCACCCTCCGGCCATAGCCGACATTGGCGCGGACTGTGTTCTGCGTCAGCGATGTGACGGATTGCTGACGGACGGCAGCCTTCAGCATCAGCGAACTCACACTCTCGATCTGCAGCGATCAATCGCAACGTTCGCGTTCTGTCGGCGCCTGCGCCGGGGGCGAGAAGCAGTCACTCGCCGAGCAGAACACGGCAACATGTCTATACATATCGCTCATGCTATTTCAATGCGACGTCAGTGCGTGGGTAATCTCGCCCTTGGATGACGCCGCACAACGGGCTGAAATTCAGCTATTTCTCGCAAAATCTTAACCTTATCTGGAAAGCTATTCGCCCAACAAAGGCAAAAGGTTAGATCTGCCATATGCGGATCGGGTAATCACCTATTTGCATCGACTTGTCTAGACAAGTAAATTGCTGCTCAGTGTGATCAACTGCGAAACGGCCGGTTACCAAAAGCCCCGGCTGTCACGTGAGCAAACCGCTGCTCACTTCCAATTCGCCACACAGAAAAAGAGGCGGCCCGCGTCGTCTCGCCTGTAACCCCCGACAATCCGTTTGCCCGACTCGACGTAGAGCAACCGGCATCTGAAGCGTTCTGGAGAATGTTCCGTGGCAATTCCCACAGAAAACCCCGTTAGCGGCGCGTTGATCGAAACCCGTTCGATCGACTACATCCCCGATACGGAACGGCATGGCAGCCTGTTTAGCCAGTTCACACTCTGGCTATCGGCCAACATGCAGGTCACGGCCATTGTGACCGGCGCGCTCGCCGTCGTCCTTGGCGGGGACGTGTTCTGGTCACTCGTCGCTTTGCTGATCGGACAGGTGATTGGTGGTGCGGTCATGGCGCTGCATGGCGCGCAGGGGCCTCAGCTCGGCCTTCCACAAATGATCTCGAGCCGTGTGCAGTTCGGCGTGTATGGCGCGATGATCCCCATCGTCCTCGTGTGCCTGATGTATGTCGGCTTTTCGGCAAGCGGTTCGGTACTGGCCGGCCAGGCGGTCGCCCAGTTGTTCAACGTTGACGATTCTCTGGGCATCGTCATTTTCGCGATCGTGATCGTGCTCCTGACGATCTTCGGCTACCGCTCGATTCACTTTGTCGGACGCATTGCGAGCGTGGTGGGTGTGGCTGCCTTTGTCTTTATGTTTGCGCAACTCTTCGCGCACCACGACATCGGCGCGCTGCTCGCGAACCGGCACTTCACCCTCGCGAGCTTCCTGCTCTCGATGTCGCTGTCCGCGTCGTGGCAGATCGCGTTCGGACCGTACGTCGCGGATTACTCGCGCTATCTGCCGCGCTCGACCTCGGCGGTGCGGACGTTCCTGGCCGTGGGACTCGGTTCGGTCATTGGCGCGCAGGCCGCCATGACCCTCGGCGTGTTCGCCGCGGCACTGGCCGGAAGCCAGTTTTCGCACCATGAGGTGTCGTACATCGTCGGGCTCGGAGCAAGCGGCGCGGTCGCCGCGCTGCTCTACTTCAGCATCGCATTCGGAAAGGTGACCGTAACGACCCTCAACGCCTACGGCAGCTTCATGTCGATGGCGACGATCGTCAGCGGCTTTCGCGGTCAACGCACGATATCGACCCGTCACCGTCTGTTTTACATCCTCGGCATGGTGGGCTTATCGACGCTGGTTGCGCTTGCGGGCCGCCACTCGTTCCTGAAAGAATTCTCCGCGTTTATCCTGTTCCTGCTCGCCTTCTTCACGCCGTGGAGTGCGATCAACCTGGTGGACTACTACTGCTTTACGAAATCGCGCTACGACGTCCCGGCTCTGTCGAATCCGGACGGTCGTTACGGCCGCTGGAATGGCATGGCGATCGCAATCTACGTTGCCGGCGTGCTGGTTCAACTGCCGTTTATCTCCACCAGCTTCTACACGGGACCGCTCGTCGACGCGCTCGGCGGCACGGACATCTCGTGGATTCTCGGTCTCGTCGCGCCTGCGGTGCTCTATTACGTGGGTGCTCGCGCTTCATCGCGCAGCATCCCTGAGCGTCTTATTCTGCCTGTCGAGCAAGGCGGCGCGCGTAGCTGAGTTTGCACGCCCTTCCCCTCTAATGTCCCCCCTCGTTGGCACGGGCGGCGCAAAACCCGCGCGCGCCGCGGGACAACTTCGCGCTCGACGGGCGCGGTAAGCCGCTGCACGTTGGTCCTCCGGACTGACTGCAGCTGCACATGACAGTACGATCTGCGCCGCCGGCGCTGCAATAATTTTCATCCATCAAAATAGTTGTACTAATCATGAAAAAGAACGGATCAAGAAACGCCATCTCCAGCATCGGCATCGGTCTGAAGACGGCCTGTGCAGCTACGATCATGCTAGCGCCTCATTACGCGTTTTCGCAGGACAACGTGACGCTGTACGGTTTGATCGACGAATTCGCGCAGTACGTCAACACCGGCAATGGCTATACGGCCGCGCTCGGGTCGAGCGGTCAATGGGGCAGCCGGTTTGGTGTGAAAGGATCGGAAGATATCGGTGGCGGTCAGAAGGTCATCTTCGACCTTGAAAACGACTTCAATCCGACCGACGGCACGCTTGCCGAGAGCAACTCGATGTTCAACCGGCAGGCGTGGGTGGGCTTGTCCGGCACGTGGGGCCAGGTGCGCGCGGGGCGCCAGAATTCTCCGCTCTTTTACGACCAGAGCGGACAGGACGCGTTCGGCGGCGTCACCCAGGCGTCGGGCATGGACAACCTGACGACGTTTGTCTACCGCACGAGCAACACCATGTCATATATGACACCAGAACTTGCCGGCTTTCAGGCGGGTATTTATCTCGGTTTTGGCGATGCCGGCGGGTGGCAGTCCGCGGGGTCGAGCAAACAGTTCGACATGACTTACGAGCACGGACCGTTTGCGGCTTTCGTCGCTGGTCAGTGGCTGAAGAACGCGAATGCATCGACAACGGACCACACGATCATGGCCGGGATGTCGTATGCGATCGGCAAGGCTACCGTCTACGGCGGATATTCGACCATGAAGTGGGACGATATTGGGCTGAACGCGCGGGTTTACGGCCTATCCGCAAAGTATCAGTTCAATGCCGCCAACAGCCTCGCGCTTGGCTATGCGATCCTGCGCGATCACACCTCTCAAAACAATAACGCGGATCAGCTTGGCCTGCTGTACGAGTACGACGTCTCGAAGCGCACCGATGTCTATGGAGCGCTGTCCTTCCTGCGCAATCGAAACGCAGCGAGTTATACGCTCGCCGGCGCGGCGAACCCCGGCTTGCCGCTCGCCTACCCAGGTGCAGACGCACGCGGTGTGCAGGTCGGCGTCGTGCACCGGTTTTAATTCCGCTCCAGGATAAGTTTGAGGAGCTGGCACGTACGCTTTCTGGGGCGGGCGTGCCTGTCGAAACATTGTTCTTCCCGGATCGCCGTCCCCCGAGGCTGGATTACGAATAACCAACTGGCTTCGACGAATGGCCGGATTAGAGTTGTACAGCGGACGTGCGCTAGCACGGCGCGACAGGCCGTTCAGGGTCGAAGGACTAAACCGCTCGCGCGGTAGGGGCTACGGTCTGACGCTGAAGGTCAGGGAGAGGCCGGTCACGCGGCTTTATGTTGGCGAATGAGGCAATCCGCCTCGTTCTTCAGCAGGAGCCGAATCATGACCTCCTTACCGGCAA
>DASVNP010000216.1:0-26522 GCA_036383775.1 Paraburkholderia sp.
AATGTCGCACTGCTCGAAGGCGGGCTGCAAGGCTGGAGCGAGGCCGGCGGCGAGCTGTTCCAGGACGTCAACGTGCCGAGCAAGGCATTCGGCGAACTGGTGGACAGCGAGCGCCACACGCCGTCGCTGAACGCGCCGGAACTGCTTGCGCTGCTCGATCGCGAAGCCGACGTGGTGGTGCTCGACGCGCGCCGCTTCGACGAATATCAGACCATGAACATTCCCGGCAGCATCAGCGTGCCGGGCGCGGAACTGGTGCTGCGCGCCCGCCAGCTGGCGCCGGACCCGGCTACGCGGATCATCGTCAATTGCGCGGGGCGCACGCGCAGCATCATCGGCGCGCAGTCGCTGATCAATGCGGGCGTGCCCAATCCGGTGGCGGCGCTGCGTAACGGCACGATCGGCTGGACGCTGGCCGGCCAGGCGCTCGCGCACGGCAGCTCGCGCCGCTTCGACCCGCTCGTCGACGATGCACTGCGTCTGGCCGCCGCCGACGCCGCGCGTGCCGTCGCGGATCGCGCCAGAGTGGGCCGTACCTCGCGCGACGAAGCCCGCCGCTGGTCGGGCGAAGCGGTGCGCACCGTCTATCGCTTCGACGTGCGCACACCGGAGGAATACGAAGTGGGGCACGTGCCCGGTTTTCGCAGTGCGCCGGGCGGCCAGCTCGTGCAGGAAACCGACGTGTTCGCGCCGGTGCGCGGCGCGCGCGTGATCCTCGCGGACAACGACGGCGTGCGGGCGAACATGAGCGCCTCCTGGCTCGCGCAGATGAACGTCGAGGCGTATGTGGTCGACGGTTTGACGGCGGCGGACTTCAGTGAGAAAGGGGCGGCGGGCGCCGCCCGTTATGCGCCCACGCCGCCCGACGTCGACGAAATCACGCCGGCCGAGCTGGTGACGCTGCTGCAATCGCGCGGTACCGCCGTGCTGGATTTCACCGCCAGCGCGAACTATGTGAAACGCCATATTCCCGGCGCGTGGTTCGTGATACGCAGCGAGCTGGAAAGGGCGCTGCACAAGCTGCCGGACGCGCAGGAGTACGTCGTGACCAGCGGCCGCAGCGTGCTTGCGCGTTTCGCCGCGCCCGAGCTCGCGGCGTTGACCGGCAAACCGGTGCAGGTGTTGAGCGGTGGCACGACGGCGTGGCTCGAAGCGGGTTTGCCGGTTGAAGGGGGCGAGACCCGCATGGCGTCGCCACGCATCGACCGTTATCGCCGTCCTTATGAGGGCACCGACAACCCGCGCGAAGCGATGAACGCCTATCTGGAATGGGAGTATGGTCTCGTCGCTCAACTGGGCCGCGACGGCACTCACGGTTTCCGTGCGATTTGAGCGGCGCGCCTCAAACCGTGCGGCCGGGTGCGGGCTTCCTTGACCGGCCGGCACGCACATGACGGCTTTACGTTTTTCCTTTGCAGGCCGAACTATTCTGCAGTGCATTGCGTGTGACGCCTGGCGCCGCCGCTCCGCTTGCCAGTAGCGCGGTGACAATGAGACGACGGTTTCACGCCACCGCAACGCAGCACGAATCGTCTGCCGATTCGGTGTAAACGCGCTCTCGCCGAAACCCGCCAATCCGTTTAGATTGGCTGCACTTGGAAGACTTATCGAGGGACCAGGGCGACCAGACAAGCGGCGGTTTGTCATCCCGGCGATGGCGCAAGGTGAACGGCCAAGGTCGCTCATCGCTTCGTCCGGGACCAGACCGCTGCGCGTCGTCCACGGTGCTTCGTTCGCAGCGGCCGGCTGGCCGCTTTCACTTCCCGGTTGACCGTATCGACCGACCTGGCGACGCTTTGCACAGCGTCGCCTTTTTGCTTGTGGCGCAGATTTTTTGCAGGTAGGTCCACAAGTATCGCGTTTGCGGCATCCAGCCGCGTCCGGGCGCACCTCGCCGCGCAGTTGTCTGCCGCGTCCACGACCACCCGCGCCTGCCGCTTCCTCCGTCACCCACGTGTACGATGCGCCACACCGGCGTGCCGCGCTCGCTCGCGGTTTTCCGCGTGCGCGGTTATCCTGTAGCGGACACTTCACAACGTTATGCGGGCCGTCACGGGCCGCATCGGGACAGGAAACTTGCTGTGAGCCTCAAACTGCTTACTGTCGCCATGCTGGCCGCGTGCGTCGCGCTGACCGGCTGCGACGATCAACAGAGCGACCGCGCCGTGCAAAAACTCAAGGAACTCTTCAACGCCGTCAAGCCCGACGCGCTATTGCTCAAGGATATGACGCCGGGTATCACGACCGAGGCGCAGATCCGCGATCAGATGGGCAAGCCGGAAACCGAGCGCACCTTCACCGACGGGTCGAAGCGCTTCGAGTATCCGCGCGGCCCGCAGGGCCTGAATACTTACATGGTCGACATCGACCGGGACGGCAAATTGCAGGCCATCACGCAGGTGCTGACCGCGGCCAACTTCGAGAAAATCCACATTGGCATGAGCGAGGACGAAGTGCGCCGCCTGCTCGGCAAGCCGGGCCAGGTCGCGGTGTTTCCGCTGAAGCCTGAAACCGTGTGGAGCTGGAAGTGGCGTGAGGGCGGCGTGACCGAAGAGGGTATTTTCAACGTGCACTTCAATCAGTTTCAGAAGGTGTACACGACCTCGCGCTCCGACGTGATTCGTGGGCGATAGGCGAGCAAAAGCGGGGAAGGCATGATACGTCGACGGCGGCACAGCCGTATTGGGCTGGTTTTGGGGGGCGGCGCTGCGCGCGGCTGGGCGCACATCGGCGCGATTCGCGCGCTGCACGACGCGGGCATCAAGCCCGATGTGGTGTGCGGCACGTCGATCGGCGCCCTGGTGGGCGCGGTGTACGCGAACGGCGATCTCGACTGGCTCGAAGAGTGGGTCGCGAAACTCACGTGGCAGACGGTGGTGCGCTTGCTCGATCTGCGTCTGTCGGGCGGCCTGCTCGGCGGGCGCAAGGTGATCAAGCTCTTCGCCGACAAGTTCGACGGTCGCGCGATCTCCCAGCTGAACATGCCGTTCGCGGCGGTCGCCACCGAGCTCGATACGGGCCGCGAAAGCTGGTTGCAGGACGGCAGCGTGGTCGACGCGGTGCGCGCTTCGATTGCGATTCCCGGCATTTTCACGCCGGTGTTGCACGAAGGGGTGTGGCTGGTGGACGGCGGCTTGAGCAATCCTGTGCCGGTTTCGTTGGCGCGCGGCATGCGGGCGGACTGCGTGATCGCCGTCGATCTGAACAACGACATTCTGAACGGCCGCGATTTCGGCGGCGCGGCGGTCGACACGCCCGCCGTCGATCCGGCGGCTATATCCGCGACCACGCCGCCAGTCGCGCTGCGCCGCAACGGCAAGCCTTTTCCGAGCTGGCTCCAGCCCGGCGAGGGGCGAGTCTCGGAAGACGTGCGCGTGCCGCCCGCGCCGAGCGCGCGCGTGCCCTCGATGCTGAGTTCGGTCGCGCAGAGCATCGACATCATGCAGGTGCGGATTTCGCGCAGCCGCCTGGCCGGCGAGCCGGCGGATATCCTGATCCAGCCGCGCCTGGGCGGAATGGGCATTTTCGACTTTCATCGCGCCGCGCCGGCCATCGAGGAAGGGCGCGCCGCGGTCGAATATATGCTGCCTGCGATTCGGGCGCGCCTGGGTATCGATTGAGGGCGGGGAGAGGGCGGTGAAGCAGGGGCGGCGCGCTTCGGGCGCCGCCATCGCTCTTCCGCGGGCCGCGCCATCTATCGAAAAAGCGACCCGAAACTTGCTAAATCGCGGCGGCGCGCGCCGTGCGGTCCTCGCCTTACAAATTCCCACTCCCCGCCCAACCAAGCCCTGCAAGCTGCACGCAGCGCCAAAGTGTGCCTTGTTGCGACGCAGCAAAACTCCCGCGCCCCTTTGAGAAATTCATTTTTGCTTGCGAGACTCCGCGCCATGGCGGACGAGTCAGGCGGGCACAAGCCGACATCGTCCGAGACATCCTCAAACAACCTGGATGGAGACACGCGTGTTCCTATACGGTTTTGGTCCGGTGCTGCTAGCCGGCACGATCCAGACGATCGAGCTGTCCGTCCTGTCGCTGGCGGCCGCCGTGCTGCTCGGCCTCGCGGGCGCGGCGGCGAAACTCTCGTTCAACCGCCCGCTGCGGGCCATCGCGACCGGCTATACGACGCTGATCCGCTCGGTGCCCGATCTCGTGCTGATGCTGCTGTTGTTCTACAGCATCCAGATCGCGGTCAACAATCTCACCGACGCGCTGGATCTGCCGCAGTTCGATATCGATCCGTTCGTGGCCGGCGTGCTGACGCTCGGTTTCATTTACGGTGCGTATTTCACCGAGACCTTTCGCGGCGCGTTTCTCGCTGTGCCGCGCGGCCAGCTCGAAGCGGGCAGCGCCTACGGCATGAGCGGCGCGCGCGTGTTCACGCGCATCCTGTTTCCGCAGATGATGCGTTTCGCGCTGCCGGGCATCGGCAACAACTGGCAGGTGCTGGTCAAGGCGACCGCGCTGGTGTCGATCATCGGTCTCGCGGATGTGGTCAAAGCCGCGCAAGACGCCGGCAAGAGCACCTTCAACATGTTCTTCTTCATTCTGATCGCCGCGCTGATCTATCTGGCGCTTACCACCGTGTCGAATCTCGTGCTGATCTGGCTGGAAAAGCGCTACTCGATCGGCGTGCGGCACGCGGAGCTCTAAGACCATGATCGACATTCTCAATCAATTCTGGCGCGCTTTCCTGTACTGGGACGGCCAGCGCATGTCGGGGCTCGCGGTTACGCTGTGGCTGCTGGTGGCGTCGGTCGGCATCGGCTTCGTGCTGGCGATTCCGCTGGCGGTGGCGCGCGTGTCGAAGAAGCGCTGGCTGTCCACACCGGTGCGTTTCTATACTTACGTGTTTCGCGGCACGCCGCTGTACGTGCAGCTGCTGCTGATCTACACCGGCATGTACAGTCTGGAGTTTGTGCGCTCGCATGAGTTGCTGGATGCGTTTTTCCGCAGTGGTTTTCACTGCGCGATTCTTGCCTTCGCGCTGAACACCTGTGCGTACACCACGGAAATTTTCGCCGGCGCGATCCGTTCGACCTCGCACGGCGAAGTGGAAGCGGCGCGCGCCTATGGCATGAGCTGGTTCACGATGTACCGGCGGATTGTGATACCGTCCGCGCTGCGCCGGGCCTTGCCGTTGTACAGTAACGAAGTGATCCTGATGCTGCACGCCACCACGGTCGCGTTCACGGCCACGGTGCCGGACATCCTGAAGGTAGCGCGCGACGCGAACTCGGCCACTTACCAGTCGTTCGACGCATTCGGCCTCGCCGCGCTGATTTACCTCGTTGTGTCGTTTGCGCTGGTGGCACTGTTCCGCCGCGCCGAGCGTCACTGGCTGGGCTACCTGGCGGTGCGCACGCATTGAGCGTCCCGCGCTGGCCTTGAACGTGCGCGGTGCTGGCGCCGCCACGAAGATCGATCCGTATTTTCAAAGGGAGAGCATCTTGCTCCACACGACTCAAACCGAAGCTTGCAAGCTCGCCGTACAGGACATTCACAAGCGCTACGGCGACAACGAAGTGCTCAAGGGCGTGTCGCTCAACGCGAACAAGGGCGACGTGATCAGCATTATCGGCGCGAGCGGATCGGGCAAGAGCACCTTCCTGCGCTGCATCAATTTTCTCGAACGGCCGAACGCCGGGCAGATCGTCGTCGACGGCGAAGCGGTGAAGACCAAGACTGACCGCGCCGGCAATCTCGAAGTCGCCGATCACAAGCAGCTGCAACGCATCCGCACGAAGCTCGCGATGGTGTTCCAGCACTTCAACCTGTGGGCGCATATGAACGTGATCGAGAACGTGATCGAAGCGCCGATTCATGTGCTCGGCATGTCGCGCCGCGAAGCGGAAGAGCGCGCGCGTGAATATCTCGAGAAGGTCGGCCTCGCGCCGCGCCTGGAAAAGCAGTATCCGTCGCATCTGTCGGGCGGCCAGCAGCAGCGCGTGGCGATTGCCCGCGCGCTGGCGATGAACCCCGACGTGATGCTGTTCGACGAGCCGACCTCCGCGCTCGACCCCGAACTGGTCGGCGAAGTGCTGAAGGTCATGCAGAAGCTCGCCGAAGAAGGCCGCACGATGATCGTCGTAACGCACGAAATGGGTTTCGCGCGCAATGTGTCGAACCATGTGATGTTCCTGCATCAAGGCCGCACCGAAGAAGAAGGCTTGCCCGCCGAAGTGTTGACCTCGCCGCGCAGCGAGCGGCTCAAGCAGTTCCTGTCCGGCAGCCTGAAGTAACGCGCGGCTCGCGCCGCAGCGTTTTATTCCATTAGCGATGGCTCGCACGTCCAACCCGGCTCGCACCACGCAGGTGGCGATCGTCGCCTTGCCGCCCGTGTCGATGTCGGGCGTCGGGCCGATCGTCGACGCGCTCAATCTCGCCAATGAAATCGACGGCCGTGCGTTGTACCGCGTGCAGGTCTGTTCGTGGGACGGCCGCGCAGTGCCGCTCTCAGGCGGCGCGCACTGGCCGGCCGACGCCGCCTTTGGCGATGCGATCTCGTGTGACTGGCTGATCCTCGTCAGCGAACGGTTTCAGCAATTCGCGGACTACCGCCTGTTTCTTGCCAGCTTGTCGCGTGTCGGCCAGCGCACGCCGCTCGTCACCGGCATCCATCACGGAGTCTGGTGGCTCGCCATGGCCGGGCAGTTGTCCGGCTATCGCGTGAGCGTCAACTGGGAAACCTATCAGCAGTTCTCCGAGCAGTTCGAGCGCTCGATCGTCACCCAGCAGATCTTCGAAATCGACCGCGACCGCGCCACCTGCGCGGGCGGCCAGGCCACGGTCGACTTCATGCTGGCGATGATCGGCCGCGAGCACGGCCCGGAGCTGGCCGACCGCATTGCGGACACGCTCGGCGTCGGCGTGCTGCGGGCCGGCGAAGAGCGGCAGCGCATCCCGTTCGTGACCGCGCCGGGCGAGCGTCATCCGCGCCTGAACGATGCCTTGCTGCTGATGGAAGCGAATATCGAAGACCCGCTCGCCACCGACGAGATCGCCGGGCTGGTGGGCGTGTCGCGGCGTCAGCTGGAGCGACTGTTTCGCCAGTACCTCGGCTCGATGCCGTCCAAATACTATCTGGGGCTGCGGCTTTCCAAAGCGCGCACCCAATTGCAGCGCACCAGCAAGTCAGTGGTGCAGATCAGCCTGGCTTGCGGGTTTTCGTCGGCGGCGCACTTTTCGAATGCGTACCGCGAACGCTTTGGTGTCACACCACGCGAGGATCGTCGTAACTGGATCGACAAGCAGACCGGCGCGAGCGGTGCCGCGGCCAGCGAACCGCGCCCGGGCGCGCTGATCGAGCGGCCGGATCAGGTGGACTGAAGTCCGGGCCGAGGCGCGGACCGAAGCCCGCACCGAAGCCCGCACCGAAGCCCGCACCGAAGCCTGCCGAGTGAGGAGCGCCCGCTTGCCGATCGTTGAAACCTCATAGAAAGCGTCGCGTATGCGCAAGACGTATCCCGTACGGTTTCCTACACTAGCTGTATTACCTCTCACCTGTAACGAGGATTTGCCATGAACGACCTGACAGTGACACGCCAGACCTTCGACGAAGTCATGGTGCCGGTGTTTTCGCCCGCCGCTTTCGTACCGGAACGCGGTCTCGGCTCACGCGTCTGGGATACGCAAGGCCGCGACTATATCGACTTCGCCGGCGGCATCGCCGTCACCGCGCTCGGTCATGCGCATCCCGAACTGCTGAAAGTGCTGGCCGAGCAGGGCGGCAAGCTGTGGCACATCGGCAATGGCTACACCAATGAGCCGGTGCTGCGTCTGGCCAAACGCCTCGAAGACCTGACGTTCGCCGACCGGGCGTTCTTCGCCAATTCGGGCGCGGAAGCCAATGAAGCCGCGCTGAAGCTGGCGCGCCGCGTGGCGTTCGAGCGTCACGGCGCGGACAAGTTCGAGATCATCTCGTTCACGCAGTCGTTCCATGGCCGCACGTTCTTCACGGTAAGCGTGGGTGGCCAGCCCAAGTATTCGGAAGGCTTCGGCCCGGTGCCGGCCGGCATCACCCACCTGCCGTACAACGACATTGAAGCGGCCAAAAAGGCCATCGGCGCGCAAACCTGCGCGGTGATCGTCGAGCCGATTCAGGGCGAAGGCGGCGTGATCCCGGCGGATCCGGCGTTCCTGAGGGCGCTGCGCGAAGCCTGCGATCAGCACGGCGCACTGCTGATTTTCGACGAGGTGCAAACGGGTGTGGGCCGCAGCGGCTACTTCTATGCGTATCAGGAAACCGGCGTGACGCCGGACATCCTGACCACGGCCAAGGCGCTCGGCAACGGCTTCCCGATCGGCGCAATGCTGACCACCAACGAACTGGCCGCGCATTTCAAGGTCGGCGTGCATGGCACGACGTACGGCGGCAACCCGCTCGGTTCGGCGATCGCGGAAAAGGTGGTTGAACTGATCAGCGATCCGAAGCTGCTGGAAGGCGTGCACGCCCGCAGCGAAGCGCTGAAGGGTCAACTGGCCAAGCTCAACGAGCGCTACGGCATTTTCAAGGAAGTGCGCGGCAAGGGTCTTCTGATCGGCGCGGAACTGACCGACGCGTTCGCGGGCCGTGCGAAAGATTTCGTCACCGCGGCCGGCAAGCATGGCGTGATCATGCTGATGGCTGGTCCGGACGTGTTGCGCTTTGTCCCGTCGCTGATCATTCCGCTCGACGATATGTACGAAGGCTTTGCGCGTCTGGCGAAGGCGATCGACGAAGTGGTCGGCGCCACCGCTGAAGCGCCGGCCCGTTAATCAGGCATCACTTTCAACAGGAACGACGATGCTCTTCGTACGCCCAGGCCGCCTCGCCGATCTCGACGCGCTCGAACATATGGCGCGCACCGCGCAACCGGTGCTGCATTCACTGCCGCACGACCGGCGAGCGCTCGAAGCGCGCGTCGCGTTGTCGGAAGACTCGTTTCGCGCGGAAGTCGATTTTCCGGGCGAGGAGTTCTATCTGTTCGTGCTCGAAGACGCGCAAAGCGGCAAGCTGATGGGCACGGCGAGCATCGTTGCCGCGGCCGGTTACTCCGATCCGTTCTACGCGTTTCGCAACGACGCGCTGATTCACGCGTCGCGCGAGTTGCACGTGAACCGCAAGATTCACGCGCTGACCATGTCGCACGAGCTGACCGGCAAGAGCCGGCTGGCTGGCTACTACATCGACCCGTCGCTGCGCGGCGACGCCGCCGCGCATCTGATGTCGCGCGCGCGGATGATGTATATCGCCGCCAATCGCAAGCGCTTCACGCCGGAGGTGTTTTCGCTGCTGCTCGGCGTCACCGACGAGAACGGCGTGTCGCCATTCTGGGAAGCGGTGGGGCGCAAGTTCTTCGGCCGCAACTTCGCCGACATCGAAATCGAATCGGGCGGGCGCAGCCGTACTTTTATCGCGGAAGTGATGCCCACGTATCCGATCTATGTGCCGTTGCTGCCGGAAGCGGCGCAGCGCGTGCTCGGCGAGCCGGATTCGAAAGCCTTGCTGGCGTACGAGATTCACCTCGAGGAAGGCTTCGAGACGGACCGTTATATCGACATTTTCGACGCAGGCCCCGTGGTGACCGCGCAAGTGGATCGCAGCGCCTGTGTCGCGCGCAACGAAACCCGCGTGGTGCGCGAGGCGGCGGCCGCGGCGAATGAGGCGAGCGGGGCGACGTATCTGATCGCGCATAACGGCGCCGACGGCGAGTTCCGTTGCGTGCTCGGCGAACTGGCGGCCGGCAAGGAAGCCGGTGCGTCGTTGCCGCACGCGGCGCGGGCCGCGCTCGGCGTGGAAGAGGGCGACGCGGTGCGCTGCGTGCCGCTGCACCAGCCCCATCAGGATGAACAAACGGGAGACGCACAATGATCGTCGTTCGCGTTGTGCAACGAGGCGATGTGGACGCGCTCATGCGGCTCGCGCAGGAGACCGGCCCGGGCCTCACCACTTTCAAGCCGGATCGCGAAGCGCTCGCGGCACGCGTCGAACGTGCGCGCCGCACCATGGAAGACAAGGCTGAGCCGCATGAGGCAGGCTACTTCTTCGTGATGGAAGATACCGACACCGGCGACGTGGCCGGCGTGTGCGGCATCGAAACCTCGGTCGGTCTGCAACAGCCTTTCTACAACTATCGCGTAAGCACGGTGGTGCACGCGAGCCAGGACCTCGGCATCTGGACGCGCATGCGCGCGCTGAACATCTCGCACGACCTGACCGGTTACGCCGAGGTGTGTTCGCTGTTCCTGAGCCCGCGTTATCGCACGCACGGTGTGGGCGGCCTGCTGTCGCGTTCGCGCTTCATGTTTTTCGCGCAGTTTCGCGAGCGTTTTCCGCAGCGCCTGTGCGCGGAACTGCGCGGCCATTTCGACGCGGAAGGCACCTCGCCGTTCTGGCGCGCGGTCGGTTCGCACTTCTATCAGATCGATTTCAACGCGGCGGACTATCTGAGCTCGCATGGCCGCAAGGCGTTTCTCGCCGAGCTGATGCCGCGCTATCCGGTGTATGTCGAACTGTTGCCGCAAGAGGCGCAGGAATGCGTGGGCCTCACGCATAACGACACGATTCCGGCGCGCCGCATGCTCGAAGCGGAAGGGCTGCGTTACGAGAACCACGTCGATATCTTCGACGCGGGTCCGGTGCTCGAATGCCATATCGCCGACTTGCGCACCGTGCGCGAGAGCGTGCTGGTGCCGGTGGAGATCGGCGCGTCGAACGCGCCGCAGGATGGGCCGAAGTCGATGGTGTCGAATACGTCGCTGGGCGACTTCCGCGTCGGCGTGGTGGCGGGCGAGCCGCAGGACGGTGTATTCCGCCTGAGCGCGGACGAAGCCGCGGCGCTGCGTGTCAAGGCAGGCGACCTCGTGCGCGTGCAGTTGCAGAAACACAAACAAGGATGATCATGAGCGAGCTTTTCATCGACGGCGAATGGGCCGCCGGCACAGGACCCGCATTTGCGTCGCGCAACCCGGGCACAGGCGCGACGGTTTGGGAAGGCCACAGCGCCTCGGCGGACGACGTCGACCGCGCCGTGCGCAGCGCACGCCGAGCCTTCGGCGCGTGGTCGGCGCTGAGCCTCGACGAGCGTTGCGGCGTGGTGCGCCGCTTCGCCGCGCTCGTGACCGAACGCAAGGAAGCGCTCGCTGAAGCGATCGGCCGCGAAACCGGCAAGCCGCTGTGGGAAGCGCGCACCGAAGCGGCGTCGATGGCGGCGAAAGTCGAGATCTCGATTCAGTCCTATAACGAGCGCACCGGCGAGCGGCGCTCGGCGATGGCGGACGGCACGGCAGTGTTGCGGCATCGTCCGCATGGCGTGGTTGCGGTGTTCGGGCCGTACAACTTCCCTGGCCACCTGCCGAACGGGCACATCGTGCCGGCGCTGATCGCGGGCAACACGGTCGTGTTCAAACCGTCGGAACTCGCGCCTGGCGTGGCCGCTCTCACGGTGCAGATCTGGCGCGATGCGGGCTTGCCCGCCGGTGCGCTGAATCTGGTGCAGGGCGAGAAGGACACGGGCATCGCGCTGGCGAACCACCGGCAGATCGATGGCCTGTTCTTCACCGGGAGTTCGGATACCGGAACATTGCTGCACAAGCAGTTCGGCGGCCGCCCGGAGATCGTGCTGGCGCTGGAAATGGGCGGCAACAACCCGCTCGTGATCGGACCGGTGGCGGATATCGACGCGGCCGTGCATCACACGATTCAATCGGCGTTCCTCTCGGCCGGGCAGCGCTGCACGTGCGCGCGCCGTATTTTTGTGCCGAACGACGCGTTCGGCGACCGCTTCATGGCGCGCTTTGCCGAAGTCACTTCGCAGATCGCCGTGGGCGAATATAACGCCGATCCGCAGCCGTTCATGGGGGCTGTGATTTCGACGCGTGCGGCCTCGCGCCTGGTTGCGGCGCAGGAACGTCTGCTGGCCGACGGCGCCACGGCAGTCCTGAAGATGGAGCAACGCGATCCGGCACTCGGCTTCGTCACACCTGCGATTCTGGATGTGACCAACGTGAAGAATCTGCCCGACGAAGAACACTTCGGGCCGCTCGCCCAGGTGATCCGCTACGGCAATTTCGACGAGGCGCTCGAAAAGGCCAACGACACCGAGTTCGGCCTCTCCGCGGGTCTCCTCGCCGACGACGAAGCGCTCTGGACGCATTTCCAGCGCACCGTCCGTGCGGGCATCGTCAACTGGAACCGGCCGACCAACGGCGCCTCCTCGGGTGCGCCGTTCGGCGGGCCGGGCCGCTCGGGCAATCACCGGCCGAGCGCGTACTACGCCGCCGACTACTGCGCGTTCCCGATGGCTTCGGTTGAAAGCGCACAACTGCAAATGCCCGCGAGCGTCTCGCCGGGCCTTCAATTCTAAGGATCGACGATGCAAGCCACTGAAGCCAATTTCGACGGCCTGGTCGGCCCGACCCACAACTACGCGGGGCTCTCGTTCGGCAACGTCGCGTCGCAGAACAACGAGAAGTCGGTGGCCAATCCCAAAGCGGCCGCCCGGCAGGGTCTGCGCAAGATGAAGCAACTGGCCGACCTCGGTTTCCATCAGGGCGTGTTGCCGCCGCAGGAGCGTCCGTCGATGCGCCTGTTGCGTGAACTCGGCTTTTCCGGCGACGACGCCACGGTTATCGCGCGCGTGGCCAAAGACGCGCCCGAGCTGCTGGCCGCGGCGAGTTCGGCTTCGGCCATGTGGACGGCGAACGCGGCGACCGTGAGCCCGTCCGCGGATACGCACGACGGCCGCGTGCATTTCACGCCGGCCAATCTGTGCAGCAAGCTGCATCGCGCGATCGAGCACGAATCGACGCGCCGCACGTTGCGAGCGATTTTCAGCGACGCTGACCGCTTCGCGGTGCACGAGGCGCTGCCCGGCACGCCGGCACTCGGCGACGAAGGCGCGGCGAATCACACGCGCTTCTGTTCGGAATATGGTGCACGGGGCGTCGAATTCTTCGTGTATGGCCGCAGCGAGTATCGTCGCGGGCCCGAGCCGAAGCGTTTCCCGGCGCGTCAGACGTTCGAGGCGAGCCGCGCGGTCGCGCATCGTCATGGACTGAAGGAAGCGGCTACGGTCTACGCTCTGCAGAACCCGGACGTGATCGACGCGGGCGTGTTCCATAACGACGTGATCGCAGTCGGCAACCGCAGCACGCTGTTCTGTCATCAGCTTGCGTTCGTCGATCAGAACACGGTGTACGACGAATTGCGTACGAAGCTCACCGGCCTGAAAGCGGACTTCAACGTGATCGAAGTGCCGGACGCGCAGGTGAGAGTGGCCGATGCGGTGACCTCGTATCTGTTCAATAGCCAGTTGCTGACGCGTCCGGACGGCAAGCAGGTGTTGGTGGTGCCGCAGGAATGCCGCGAGAACCCAAGCGTGGCAGCGTACCTCGACGATCTGGCGTCGCGCACCGGCCCGATCGACGATGTGCTGGTGTTCGACTTGCGCGAAAGCATGAAGAACGGCGGCGGCCCGGCATGCCTGCGTTTGCGTGTGGTGCTCGACGACGCGGAACGCGCGGCGGTGAATCAGGGCGTGTGGATCAACGACACCCTGTTCGGCCGTCTGGATGCCTGGATCGAAAAGCACTACCGCGACCGTCTCGCACCGGCCGACCTCACCGACCCGCAATTGCTGTCGGAATCGCGTACCGCGCTCGACGAACTGACGCAGATTCTCGGTCTGGGCTCGCTGTATGACTTCCAGCGCTGAGCGCGGCATGCAGGCTTCGCTGCTCGGCGATTTCCTTGCCTATACGCTGGCGGGGGAGCGGCCCGCCGCGCATGAAAAGCAGGGCACGTGTGCCAGTGGCGTGCGCTGGTCGTGGCTCGACGACGGCGTACTGCTGATGGAACCCGCGGTGCAGGAAGCGGGCACGCGCAGCGTGCTCGCGTCTGCCGGCGTGCATGGCGACGAGACCGCGCCGATCGAACTGCTGTCCTATCTCGTGCGCGACATCGCGCAAGGCACGGCCGCGCTGACCTGCCGCCTGCTGGTGATTCTCGGCAACGTCGACGCCATGCGCGACGCTTCCCGCTATCGCGACGACGATCTGAACCGCCTCTTCAGCGGCCGTCATCAGCAGGTGCCGGAGAGCGAGGAAGCGCCGCGTGCCGCCGTGCTGGAGCAGGCCGCGATGCGGTTCTTTGAGGGTGCGTCGAACGAGCCCGGCGCGCGCTGGCACATCGACATGCACACGGCCATTCGCGCGTCCGCGTTCGAGCAGTTCGCGTTGCTGCCGCATACCGGCAAGCCGCATTCGCGAGCGATGTTCGAGTGGCTCGGCGAGGCGCGCATCAGCGCGATACTGTTGCATACCGCCAAGGGCAATACGTATTCGCATTTCACCGCGCAGGCGTGCGGCGCCCAGGCGTGCACGCTGGAACTCGGCAAGGTGCGTCCGTTCGGCCAGAACGATCTGACGCGGTTTGCCAACGCGGATCAAGCCGTGCGGCATCTGCTGGCCGGCACGCATGACGGGTCGCAAGTGCCGATGCCGCGCGTCTTCACGGTCATCGATCAGATCACCAAGCACAGCGAAGCATTCGAATTGCTGGTCGCCGCCGACGTGGCGAATTTCACGCCATTCACGCGAGACACGGTGCTCGCACGTGATGGCGAGTATCGCTACGTCGTGCATCACGACGAAGAGCGTCTCGTGTTTCCGAACGCGACGGTCAAGCCCGGTTTGCGCGCCGGCCTGATGGTGATCGAGACGACGCAAGAGACGCTGGCGGCACTCGCATAAGCCACACACGCAGGACCTCGACGTTGCGCGCCAGAGCAGCGCGCGCAACGTCTCCCCCGAGCGCGCGTTAAGCCGCGTTCGCCCTGATCAGACCTTCCGCCACCATCGCTTCAAGCACTTTCGGCCGCGCCGCGATGCGTTCGAGATACGCGCTCAGGTTCGGATAAGCGCCGAGATCCATCGACAGCATGCGCGCCCAACTCACCACCGTGAACGCATACGCGTCGGCGACCGAAAAGTCTCCGCTCAGATAGTCACGCCCGGCGAGCACACGCTCGAGTTCGGCGAAACGCGTGGCGAGTTTCGCGCGGCAGTCGGCCTTCGTCGATTCGGCCGTGTCCTGATGCCAGAGCCAGGGGCTGAATGTCTTGTGCAATTCCGTGCTGGTATACGTGAGCCAGCCGAGCGTTTGGAGGCGCTGCGGCGAACCCGCGGGCGCTAGCAAACCGGACTCGGGCGCCAGATCGGCGACGTATTGCAGCAGCGCCGCGCCTTCGGTGTGGCGCGAGCCGTCGGCGAATTCGAGTAGCGGTACGTAGCCGCGCGGCGAGATTGCATAGTAGTCGGCGCCGTTGGCTAGCTGATGCGTTTGCAGGTTGACCTTGATGCCTTCGAAGTCGAGACCGGCTTCGCGCAGCGCAATGTGAACGGCCAGCGAGCAGGCGCCCGGCGAGTAATAGAGTTTCATGGTGTCACCGCTATAAACGAGTGTGGAATTCCGGCTGATGCCGGTGGCAAGGCTCGTCGGCCGACAAAGCGATGTGGTAAAAGTAGCCCGGATCCGATTCGGAATAAACAGGCGGCTTGCCAAACCATGCGTGCAAAAACGCAATACGAACTGACCTCGGCGGATACGCAGACCATTCTCGCGCTGGTGCGCGCCGGCACGCTCGCGGAGGCCGCGCAGCGTTTGGGCATCGACGCCTCGACGATTTTCCGCTCGGTGCAGCGCATCGAACGCGGGCTTGGGCAGCGTCTGTTCGAGCGCTCGCGCAGCGGCTATCGCGCGACGCCGCTCGGCGCACAACTGGCGCGTCATGCCGAGCGGATCGAAAGCGAACTCGGGGCGGCGCGCGCCACGGTGCAGGCGAGCAGCGACCGCGTGTCAGGCAGCGTGCATGTCACGACCACAGATACGGTCCTGTACGGTCTTCTGATGGCTCCGCTGCACGAATTCGCTGTGCTGCATCCGGCGTTGTCGTTCGAATTGACCGCCGCCAACAGTCTCGCGAGCCTGACCAAACGCGACGCCGATATCGCGGTGCGCGCCACGCGCCGTGCGCCGGATCATCTGGTCGGCAAGCATGTGGGCCCGCTGCGTATCGCGGTGTTTGCCGCGAAAAGCAGCGGCATCCACGCAAGCGATGTCGATGCGCTGGCGCGCTGCGACTGGGCGGCGCCGGACGCTTCACTGGGCGATCATCCTTCGGTGCTGTGGCGCAAGCGCCATTGTCCGACGGTCGAGCCGCGCTACAAGACCAATAGCGTGATGACGGTGTTCGAACTGGTAGCGCGCGGCTTTGGCGTCGGCATCTTTCCGACCTTCCTCGCGCGCGGGCGCGACGATCTCGTGCAATTGACGCCGCCACTCGACGAAGCCGAATCGCAGGTCTGGGTGCTCGCGCATCCGGAGTCGCGCCATCTCCCTCATGTGGCCGCGGTCTATGCGCATCTGTCGCAGCGGCTGAGCGGTGATTTCGCGAGCGGCGACGGCGCGCGCTGACGCGCCAGGGTTTGCCTGAGCGCGACATCTATTTACACCTTTGCCGGTGTGTACACGGCGGGCACAAGGCGGCCATGCGGCGGCGCGGCAGCAGACCCGCGCACAGGCGTGCCCGGCGAAGCCTGTACAATCGCGGCCTCGCGGCTGTTGCGCTGCACCACGCCGGCCGCACGAGTTTGAATCGCAATTTTGGCGCGGCAATCATGCTGGCCCGGATTCGGCTCCGTCTTATTCAATACCGTAGAGGAACACCCGTGATGAAGATGAATTGGCGAAACATGGCCGCGCTCGCGTTGTTTGCGATGGCGACGGCAGGCACCGCGGCGGCGGCGGATATCAAGGAAGTGCATTTCGGCGTCGAGGCGTCGTATGCGCCGTTCGAATCGAAGTCGCCGTCGGGCGATCTGCAAGGTTTCGACATCGACGTCGGCAATGCGGTGTGCGCGAAGCTGAAGGCCAAATGCGTGTGGGTCGAGAATTCGTTCGACGGCTTGATCCCGGCTTTGCAGGCGCGCAAGTTCAACGCCATCAACTCCGACATGACGATCACGGATCAGCGCCGCCAGGCGATCGAATTCACCGATCCGATCTACACGATCCCGAATCAGATGATCGCGAAGAAGGGTAGCGGCCTGTTGCCGACGCCGGCATCGCTTAAGGGCAAGCACGTGGGCGTGTTGCAAGGCACGATCCAGGAGACGTATGCGAAGGCGCGCTGGGCGCCGGCGGGCGTCGACGTCGTACCGTATCAGACGCAGGACCAGATCTACTCCGACCTCGCGTCTGGGCGCCTCGACGCCGCGTTCCAGGACGCGGAAGCCGCATCGAAGGGCTTCCTGAAGAAGCCGCAGGGCGCGGGCTTCGAGTTCGCTGGTCCGGCCGTCACCGACGAAAAGCTGCTCGGCGCGGGCGTGGGCTTCGGCATCCGCAAGGGCGACAAGGCTTTGAAGGACGCGCTGAACCAGGCGCTCAAGGAGCTGAAGGCGGACGGCACGATCGACCGCTTCGCGGCTAAGTACTTCGACGTGAAGGTCGTGTTGAAGTAAGACACGGCGGCGTGCGTGACGCGCCATGTTCCATGTTTAACGCAAACGGCCGCTTCCGCGGCCGTTTGCCTTTCAGGCGGCGTGAAACGATGCCCGCCGCTCAGCGCACGTTCGCTTCCGGCTGATCGAGGTAATCGAACACCACCTCGCCGAGACCGAGCGTCAGGTCGGCGATCAGGTGGCGCGCCTCGACAATCTCCAGCACCGGCAATTCCGCAATCGGCGCGAGCGCGTGGTGCGCCAGTTCGAGCGAGGCCGGTCCGGTCCACGCGCCTTTCAGATCGATGTCCTGCAAGTAGTAGCGCACCAATTCGCAGATGCGCGGCGTGCCGTCCACATGCGGAATCACCTTGAGCAGGAAGTTCGGCGCTTCGAGGCGCTTTTTCTGCTGCGCGAGGTCGAGTTGACGGTGCTTGTAGCCCATCGTGCCAGTGGCGATTCGCACCGGGCCGTAGTCGAGCGTGCCGACCAGCGTGTCCGTATGGGTGGCGAGCACGGGGTTCGCGAGTTTCTTCGGAAAGCCCCACAACTCGCGGCCGCCGGCGATGGGCGGATGGTCGTCCAGATACATGGCGAGTGTGTAGCCACCCGCGACGCCTTTGTATGACACCGGGATGACCTGGCCGCTCTCCGTGTAGTCGCCGAAGCCGGTCGAATCCGGCATGCGAATGAATTCGTAATGCACCAGCGGTTCGCCGATCTCGAGCGGCTCGGGCACCACGGCACGCAGTTTGTCCGGGTCGGTGCGGTAGGTGATGATCAGAAATTCGCGATCGACGAATCGATACGGGCCCATGGGGAATGCCGGGCTCGTAATCGGCATCGCGAAGGCATTTGACAGCACGCTTTTGACGTCCATGTTTTTCCTTGGTAGTTAAAACGCGGGGGGAAGCTTCTGCACTGCACAAGAGTATCGTCTTTTTCGCCGGACCGGATTCGGACCGTTCTCCAAATATTTCAAGATATTGCTTCACGGACATGTCCGGGCATGGCGCCCTGCGCTAAAATCGCCGGGCACGCCACGGGCGCCGCGGGCTTGAGGCCTTGGGCCGCACGCTCTCGGTGCGGCGAAAACCAAAATACAGCAGTCGGCGCCGGGGCGGCGCGTCGCGGGGGAAGTGCAATGACCACCATCGCAATCGAGAATCGGGGCCACACGGGCGCCGCGGACGATGCGCAACTAAATATCAGCTTCGCGCGCCAGCCGATTCTGAATCGTGACGGCATGCTGTGTGGCTACGAGATCAAGGTGCGCCCGCCGCAACCGCCGGCTGACAGTGCGCCGGCCGCGAAGGCCGCGAACGCGCATACCGGCGCGGACGCCGAAGCACCCGCAGACGAGGCATCCGATCCGGCCCGACAGCTGGCGCGAGCGGTGCTTGACGGACTGAACCAGGGCAACCTGCGCGGCGCGCTCACCGGGCATCCGGCGTATGTCGACGTCAGCCGCGAGATGCTGCTCGACGACGCGATCCTGCAACTGCCTGCCGAGCGGTTCATGTTCGAACTGCCGCCGTCGATCGAGGCTGACGATGCGCTGGTCTTGCGCATCGTCCAGTTGCATGGACGCCGCTATCGCTTCGTGCTCGACGAAGTCACCCAGCCCAATGAAACGTTTGCGAAGTTGCTGCCTTATGCGGAAGTCGTCAAGATCGACTTCCCGCGCGCGCCTGGTGCATTGCTGCCGAAGCTGGCGAGCGTGCTCAAGTCGGCGGGCAAACTCCTGATCGCGGGTGGAATCGACTTGCAAGCCGATTTCGACATCGCGCATGGGCTCGGCTTCGATCGCTTCCAGGGCTACTATTTCGCGCGCGCGCAGGCCTCGACAACACGCCGCGTCAGCGCGCCGCGCCATGCGCTGCTGAATCTGCTGCAATTGCTGGCGGGCGAGCCGACGGTCTCGCAGCTCGAAGCCGAACTCAAGCTCAATCCGGTGCTGGTCATGCATCTGATGAAGCTCGCCAATTCGAGCGGTCTCGCGGTCGGCCACAAGGTGACGACGCTGCGCGATGCGATCAATGCCACGGGCACCGACCGCATCGCCCGTTGGACGCAATTGCTGCTGTATGCCGACGGCCGCAAGGTTGCCCTCGAAGACGATCCCTTGCTGCAACTTGCGGCAACCCGTGCGCGCTTCATGGAACTGGCGATCGAGCGCTTGCCGGAAGCCGGCCGCGATGAAGCCGACGCGGCGTTTCTGACTGGCGTGTTTTCATTTGTCGACGCGGTGTTCGGCGGTTCGCTCGAAAGTACGTTGAACATCCTGACGCTGTCACGTCCTCTTCAGGCCGCGATTTTGCGCCGCGAAGGCGTGCTGGGTTTGCTGCTGAGCGCGGTCGACGCATTGGAGCGCGGCGCGTGGGATGAGATCGCGGCGCTGTGCGAACGCCTGCAGCCGTTGACCGTGGAAGAGCTTGCGCAGATGGGCCTCGCGGCAGGCGCGTGGGCCGGTGTCGCGGACCGCAGCGCGCAGGGGCTGGAAAGGATCGAGGACTGAAGCGGATTGCAGGCCAGCGGGTTGCCGGGTGACTCGGTGACTCGTTTATAGGCGTGGCGTCGGCGCAATGCCTGCGTGCGTCATTGCCGCAAATTGACGGGCGGTACGCAATGTGCCGCCGGTTTGGACTAGGGCGTCGTAGAAATCTGTGCGCTGCTTGGTAGCGTCCAAAGAATTCTGTTCTGAAGTCACTCTTTTCTAAGAGCGGCCGTCTCTTTGCGTCTGCGCAGGATGCATTGGCTCCGAGATTTTTAGCAGTGACCTGGCCGCGAAGGCTGTCGGAGGCCAACATAACTCACCGCTTCTGGTGAGAATTTCCCTGCACGTCAGGTTCCATTCTTAATTGACTGTTCGGTCAATAAGAATATATCGGTGTTTTCTGAATTTAAATCGAATTTATGAATAACTGATTTGGATTTGTACGAATTCATGTAATTTTTTGCAAAACCGGTTATTTCAATTTGCTTTCACTTGGTCTGCTCTGTAATATTTATAAATTACAGTGGCGGCACTT
This sequence comes from Paraburkholderia sp., assembly GCA_036383775.1. Taxonomy (GTDB): domain Bacteria; phylum Pseudomonadota; class Gammaproteobacteria; order Burkholderiales; family Burkholderiaceae; genus Paraburkholderia. Next base: position 20,511 of record DASVNP010000216.1, read on the forward strand.
GCTGCTCGGCATGGCACTGTCTCTAATGCTAATTAATTGATTTAAAAAATCAATTGATGAGAGATGAGTTTTATTGCGAATGCATCGTGTTGATCGATTCAATGGTGCGGAAATTGATGATATGGATTCCCTGCGACAAATATTCATTTGATGTTTTTAGCAAAGGTGTGAAATCTCCTTTGGTTAAGGTTTTGGAGATGTGCGATGGTAAAAAAAATTACCTATTTGGGATTAATTTTGGCGGCTTTGTCTGCAGCTTGGGTTGTCCTGTTTGCACGCACGCCAGAGCAAATTTACCCGCGTGAAATGTTCTGGGTGTTCTATATTTTGGTGATCCCGGGCGCGGCACAGTGCTGGATATTTACCGACAAAACATTCTGGAACGCGGGCTGGCAAGACGGAATTCCTATTTCACCTATCTTCGAAAAAAAGTGGAGTGAACATTATTTAATCATCCGAGGAATGTGTGCTCAGGCTAGAAAAGCCAAAGATGCAAGCGGGTTGGTTGAAAGTGGAAAGTATGGTGCGCCATATAACATTCCTGTCACCGGATCTTCTGTGGTGATATTGTCGAAGGGGATAAAGATTGGGCGGGATTTGACTCACACTTTGTTTGCATTGATTTTGTATTTAATTATTACATCGTACGTATCAAATAATTCTCCTCTTGGCTTAAAGGGCTACATCGCCACGAGTTGGCCAGTAGCCTTGTGCTCGATACTGATTGTGCAGTCTATATTGTTTGTTTCTGCGTTGTCTGCGATGTATTGGATTGCTGCGACTTTTGTTGGTTTTCTTCGAAATGAGAAATGAATGTGGTCGCGATAATAATCAATTCGGGGATCATTGTAATTGATGTCACTCATGGGTGTTAATGTGGGTTCCAGATAAGGACGTGAGATCATCTTTTTCTGGAGTTTGGGAGATGTGCTATGGTAAAGAAAATTACCTGTGTGGGATTAATTTTCGCGGCTTTGGCTGCAGGTTGGGTTGTTTTATTTGAACGTACGCCAGGACAAGGCTATCCGCGCGAGATGGCATGGGTATTTCATTTTCTGATGATTCCATTTGTCGCCCAGTGTTGGATATTAACCGATAAGTCATTCTGGAATGCAGGCTGGAAGGACGGACTTCCTGTTTCACCTATCTTCGAGAAAAAGTGGAGCGAAAATTATTTCATCATCCGTGGAATATGCGCGCAGGCCAGAAAGGCCAAAGATACAAGCGGGTTGGTTGACGGTGGAAGGTATCGGTCACCTTTTAATCTTCCTGTTACAGGTTGTTCTGGAATGGTATTGTCGAAAGCGATAAAGATCAGGCAGGCCTTGGCTGGAATTTTTGTTGTGTTGATTTTATTTTTAATTTTTACGGCACCGATAGCAAACAATTCTCACCATAGCTTAAAGATTTATATCGCGACAAGCTGGCCGATAATTTGGATTTCAATCCTAAGCCTGCAATTCATACTGTTTGGTTGTGGGTTGGTTACAACGTATTGGATTGTTGCGACTTTTGTTAGTTTTCTTCGGGGTGAGAAATGAGTGTGGTCACGATAATAACCAGTTCGGGGATCATTGTAATTGATGCCACTCCCGCTGTAGGTCGGCGTTTGGTGGATCTGGTTCTCCGCAATACTGATGCGGCGGCGGGCCAGTACGGCAAGGCTATTGGAACAGCAAGTGATGCGGTGTCTTTGAACGACATGGTCAGGTCTGTTACCGGCAATCTGATGGGGGATGATGTAGGCGGAGCCATTAAGTCGGTGGGGGGCTTCGCTTTCGGAGTCGCTGCCGGTGCGGCAACTCAGGCGGTGGTCAACGCAGTGATCGGCAAGATCGCAGCAGGTGCAGTAGCCGCAACTCCAGTCGGCTGGGCAACGGCATTAGGTGCTGCGGGCGCCATCGCCGTTGGCATCGCTGCGGACAAGCTCTACTCGAACAATTACGATGCCGCAATGCAAGCGGCCGGTGAGCTCGCCCAAAAGATCCAGGATGCCATACTCGGTAATGATTCTGCTGCCGGAGAAGATGGCGGGCTCAAGACATACGACCCCACGGGGGCCTATGACTCTTCGAAGAGCAGCGGCGGCACGGGTGGTAGTGGCGGCCCGGGCGACAACCCAATGTTCGACCTTCCTTTTGGCATTGGTTCAGCTATAAAGAGATTCTTTGATTCATTGAATCTTGTCGACCCGCTCATTCTCGACATCGACGGAGACGGCATTCATACCACGAACCCGGATGCTTCGACCGCCTACTTCGATTTCGACGGCAGCGGGAGCCGCAAGCACACCGGCTGGATCAGCGCAGGTGACGGTTTCCTCGTTCTCGACCGGAACCACAACGGCACGATCGACTCCGGCGCTGAACTGTTCAGCAACTTCACACCGCTCGCCAATGGTGCACTTGCTGCGAATGGCTTCGACGCGCTTCGCGAATTCGACCTCAACAAAGACGGCGTCATCGATCGCAACGACGCCATCTGGTCTTCGCTGAAAATTTGGCGCGATACAAACGGTGACGGCATCTCACAATCCGGCGAACTGTTGAGCCTCGACGAACTCGGCATCATTTCGATCAAGCTAAGCAAAGACGGAACCATCCGCACGCTCGAAAACGGCAACATGGTGCGAGGCACTGGCTCGTTCGTGCAGATTGTCGACGGCGTAGCCGTTGAACGGCAGATGCAGGAAATCTGGTTCGGCCAGGACACGCTGCATCAGAAGTTCGACACGGCTATCCCCCTTCGCGGCGATATAGTCGCCATGCCGTACGTGCAGGGTGCGGGCAATGTGCGCGCTCTCTGGCAGGCCGCGAGCCTTGACACGCCGGAGGGTGCTGCGTTGCGCGCGGTGCTGTCTCAATTGACAGCAGCGAAGACAACTGCCGAAGAGCATGCGCTGATCGAACCGCTGCTCAAGGCATGGGCGGCGACGTCGAACATGGAGACCACGCAATCGCTGACAGCCGTAGGCAAGCGCAGGGTAAGCGGAATGGGTACCGACGCCGACTGGCTCGCTCGCCTGACCGTTCTGGAGAAAATGGCCGGTACGATGCTGGGTGCGAATGGCAATGGGTTGGTCAATCTCTCGGGTACGCGTGGAGAATATATATCGGAAGCGTGGTCCGCACTCGTCAACTCGGTGCACGTCGCGGTGGCAACGCAGACGATCTGGAAGCCGTACCTTGACGCCATCACGTACGGCGTGGATGCGGCCGGGCACATACAGGCCGATTTCAGCGGTCTGATATCGAAGCTGATGGCTGCCGAAAGTACGATGGGAGCCCCGGAAGTCGCACTGCTGCTCGCTGAATTCACAAGGGCGTTCGGAACGACTTGGCGCAACGCGAATTTCGATGTTGCCTGGGAGTTGCGCAATTATGTCGAGACCCATCCAACGGACGCCGTACGCCAGGCGCTGGGCGCGGTGGGTGTCTACTTCGGTGGCGGCGCGATTAACGGCAGCAAGGGCAACGATATCCTGCTGGGTGGGCGTGGTAACGACACGTTGTACGGCGGCGATGGGGATGATCTGCTCGATGGTGGCGAAGGCGACGACGTCCTGTACGGCGGGAAGGGCTCCGACACGTACCTGTTCGGACGCAGATCGGGCAATGACACGATCGTCGAGGAATACGATCTCTACGGGAATGACACTGATGTACTGGCGTTTGACGCCGACGTGCATCCGGGGGAGGTGACGGTTCGCCGCGACGGCCGCACGAGCGATCTGCTGGTGACGATCGCGGGATCGACTAACGTGTTGCGGATCAGGGATCAGCTCTCCCAGTCCGGCTCGGTGTTCGCATACGGAATTGAACAGTTCCGGTTTGTTGACGGCACGATTTGGGACAAGCAGACGATTGCACAGATGACGCTGCGGGGCACGGCCGGTAACGACACGCTGATCGGTTTCAAGGGCACCAGTGACACGTACTTCTTTGGCCGGAAGTCGGGCAACGACACGATCGAGGAAATCTACGACCCGGACGGCAAGGACACGGACGTGGTGCTTTTTGACGCTGATGTGCGCCCGGAAGACGTGACGGTGCGTCGTGATGGTCGCGGCAATGACCTGCTGGTGACGATTGCGGGTTCAACCAACGTGCTGCGGATCAAGGACCAGCTCTATCAGTCCAGCAGCAGTTTGACGTTCAGCTACGGCATTGAGCAGTTCAAATTCGCTGACGGCACGATCTGGAGCAAGGAAGAGGTCGCACTGATGACGCTGCGTAGCACGCCGGGCAACGACGTACTGGTTGGCTTCAACGGTAACGATCTGATGGACGGCGGTGCAGGCGACGACTTGCTGATCGGTGGCCGGGGCAGTGACACGTACCTGTTTGGCCGGAAGTCGGGCAACGACACGATCGAGGAAATCTACGACCCGGACGGCAAGGACACGGACGTGGTGCTCTTTGACGCCGATGTGCGCCCGGAAGACGTGACGGTGCGTCGTGATGGTCGCGGCAATGATCTTCTGGTGACGATTGCGGGTTCAACCAACGTGCTGCGGATCAAGGACCAGCTCTATCAGTCCAGCAGCAGTTCGACGTTCGGCTACGGCATCGAGCAGTTCAGATTCGCCGATGGCACGATCTGGGACAAAGCCGAGATCAACGCGAAAGCTATTGCGGCACAGCCGAAGCTGATGTCGTCGTCGCGAACCTTCGACGCTGACCCGATCGACACATCGGCATACATCGAAAGCAAACTGGATTTGCTGATCCAAACGATGGCAGGTATCTCGCCGCCACCGCTATCCGACTCGGATTGGCAGCAAAGTGCAACACAGGCGCTGACGCCGGTGGTGTCGGCAAACTGCTTCTAGTTCAATTCGTCATCCTCAGGTCGCGCGGCGCTCATGTCGCGCGACCGGCTTACCTTTCGCACGCCCAACGCAATACCCAATGCAATTTGAAGCCGTCCCGAATACCCAGCATGCCGAACATACGCAATACGCGCCGCCCAAAGCCGACGTTCTCACGATCGACCCCGGTATCTTCTGTCTCGTCATGTTGGCCCGCTACCACGGCGTTGCCGCAGATCCCGATCAATTGGCTCATGAATTCAAGCCGGGAGTAGAGCGGCTGGACACAACGCAACTTTTGCTTGCGGCAAAGTCGCTTGGGCTCAATGCAAAGTACACGAAAGTTCGTTGGGAACGGCTTGATCGGGTCGCACTACCCGCAGTCGCTATCGGCAACGCAGGCGACTTCTTCGTCATCGGTCGCTTTGAAAAGAACAAGGCGGTCATACAGCGCCCGGAGGCTACGCAGCCTGTCTCCATCGACCTTGAACTATTGAAGGGCGACTGGTCCGGCGAGCTGATCCTGTTCACCTCGCGCGCGTCGATTCTGGGCGAATTGACCAAGTTCGATTTCACATGGTTTATCCCGGCGCTGATCAAGTACAGGCGTCTTCTGTGTGAGGTTCTTGTCGTCTCGTTCTTTATCCAGGTGCTGGCACTAATTACGCCGCTGTTCTTTCAGGTCGTGATGGACAAGGTACTGGTGCATCACGGGCTCACTACGCTCGACGTGATCGCGATCGGGCTCACCATCGTCGTGCTGTTCGATGTAGCGCTAACGGCTCTGCGCAGTTATGTGTTTGCGCATACCACGAGCCGGATCGATGTCGAACTCGGCGCGAGCCTGTTCCGCCACCTTCTCAAATTGCCGATGGCGTATTTTCAGGCGCGACGTGTCGGTGACTCCGTTGCGCGTGTGCGCGAACTGGAGAACATTCGGGCGTTCTTGACCGGCAACGCGATCACCTTGGTAATGGACCTCCTGTTTTCGATCGTGTTCATATCAGTGATGCTGCTTTACAGCGGCTGGCTCACGCTCATCGTGCTCATGTCATTGCCGTGCTATGTACTGCTCTCAGTCGCATGCACGCCGGTGTTGCGCCGCCGCCTCAACGAAAAGTTCGCACGCAGCGCGGAGAATCAGTCGTTTCTCGTCGAAACGATCAGTGGTATCGACACGGTCAAATCGATGGCGGTCGAAC
>DASVNP010000217.1:0-3664 GCA_036383775.1 Paraburkholderia sp.
TGGGCAGCCATGAAGAGCGCGACGAAGACTTCCGTGCCGCACGATGCCGCTTCGAATAGAGAGCCGCTCGCAGATCTACTCAACCTTGAGCGGTCACGCAATCTCGCGCTCTTGAGAAAATTGGAGGCGGCACACCGGACGATCCAAGAGCTCCAGGACTCCACTTCGTGGAGAGTAACTGGACCGCTGCGGTCGCTGGGTTCGACGTTGCGCCGAAAGAGGCAAAGAGCGTAGCCGATACCGTCCTAGTGTGATCGGAACGACAGTTTTTTGTGCCCAATATAGCTGGTGAATACGGGCACGATCACACCCACAAGGTGAGCGATCTCCTTCTTGTGCCACACGACTCCGAGCCACGGCAGGAGATGAAACGCCAGCACCACGCTCACCACCCACGTCTGCAACACGGCGACGAGATTCACCAACGTAAAAAACATCGCAGATCGCGACGTGGAGTGAACACTCTCGGTAAAAACGAATAGCTTCGTCAGAATGAAGGCGGTGATCATGCCTGCGATATACGCAAGTACGATCGCCGCCGTAAACGGCATCCAGTTATTGAAGATGATCCGGCTGCCGAAATTCACTCCGGCCGCAACCCCGCCAGCCAGAAGGAATTTGAGGAAACGGGGCGACACCAGTCGCCCCTTCGCAGTCTCTGCGGGCATCGTCACAGCATCCTCGCCATCTTGCGCGCCAGACCGATACTTTCGGAAATGCCTCGATCTTCCGGATAGTAGTAAGACGTATCGGCCACCAGAAGCCCCTTCACCGGAAGTTGAATCGGAGGAATCCGGTCAAGGAATCCCGGCTCGCAAATCGGTTGTGCGTAGCGGTAACGACTCGCGCGAACGTCGATGAAATCATCGCTGGTCAAAGCCGGATTGATTTTCATCAGATAGCGTTTCACCTTGTCGATGAAAACACTGTCCGCTTCCTGGTATTTCGGATGCTCGCCCGGCACGTAAAACGGCACGTACACAATGTGCTCGCCGAGCGGGCGAAGATTGGTGTACTCAACGAGACCAGGAATATCCATATCCGGATCGTTGACGTTCAGCCAGAAGTTATTCGTTACCGCCTTCTTCAGCTTGGCGATCACACAAACCACCGCAACGTTCTTCACGCTCTGGAACGCGGCCGAAATGTCAGCGGGCAAATCCGGAATGACGCGTGGGACATATGGCAGCGGAATCGTGCTGATAACCTTGTCGAAAGGCAGCACTTCACCGTTGACCTGCACGCCCTTCACTGCGCCGTCTTCGATCACAACTTTCTGTGCCGGCGAACCCAAACGGAATTCACCGCCGTTCGCCTCGATATAGCGGCGCATGCCCTCGAGCAACGTATCCGAGCCGCCCTCGAGATAACCAAGCTTCTCGCGGAACAAGTCGTAGCGTGAACGGCCGATACGGCGGATGCGACTCCAGATCCACGCAGCTGACAAGTTGTACGCATAGTCGTAAAACTTGTAGTCGAACAGCCGGCGCCACAACACTTCCCACGCCTCTTCACCAATCCAGCGGCGAATCCAGCCGGACGCTTCAACATGATCGAGCGGATGCCAATCATTGCGCTTGGTAGACAGGAATGCGTGAAGACCGTAGCGAATCTTCGCCGTCAGACTCAGCCCTTTGAACTTGAGCAGCGCGATCGGGTTTCCCCAAGCCTGCACATGTCCCTGATAGTAGTAGCCCATCTTGGTCTCGACCCACTTCAGTTGGTCTTCGATACCAAGCTCACGCAGCACTTCAAAGAATGCGTGATCGGAGATCGCGTGGAAGTGGTAATAGCGCTCGATCGACAACCCACCGAAATCGAAGCACGCGGCCATGCCGCCTACGCGATCGTCTGCTTCGAATATAACGGGCTTACGCCCGTCTTTAACCAATTGGTAAGCGACCCCAAGGCCCATGGGGCCCGCGCCCAACACCGCGATCTTTTCGTCTGTCATCACTATTTCCTACTTCAAAACTCAAGCGCGATCTGGCTGTACACAGGATCGTTGAAGGTTTCGTGCATCGCCTTGGCAAATGGCGTGGCCTTGATCTGGAATATGCCCTCCCAGTCGATCACCTCGAACTCGTCGCCGGCAGTCAACGCTTTCAACTGATCCGCCGTGAAAGGCGGATTTTTGTCGAACAGTGCGTACACCTTCAGCAGCACGTAGAACAGACCGTACGGAATGCGCACGATCGCGCAACGGGCATTCGTAGCCGCCTTGATTTGACGAATAATGTCGATGTAGTCGACTTGCTCCAGCCCCGTGATGTTGAACACCTTGCCGCTAATGCGCGATTCGATGCAACTGATAATCACGTTGCAGAAATCCCCTGCGTAGAGCGGCTGACGCATGTAACGCCCACTTCCGGGAATCGGAAAGACGGGCACGCGCTGCATAAAGCGCGAAAGCCAGCCAAGGTGCTTGCGGTCGAACCAGCCGAACATGAGTGTGGGGCGCAGCACGACGCATTCAATGCCGGACGCCAGCACCATCTCTTCCTGCTGCTTCTTGGTGTCGGTATAAAAATCGTCGCCCACGGATTCCACGACCGATGAACTGATGTGCACCGTGTACGGGATATTGAATTTCTTGATCGCCGCCAACACGTGCGTCGTAGACGTCAAATTGTTGCGGATAAATGGCTCGATCGTCGGGCCACCAATCTGGGCCTGCAGCATCACGACAACGGCCGCGCCTTCAAAATAGCGCGTCCAGTCGCCCGGCTCAGCCAGATCCGCGTACTCGACCGTGATGTCAGGGTGCACGCTGCGTAGGACTTCAATATTGGCGCGGTGTTTGTCGAGTACGACCAGGTTCGTATACCCGCGTTGCTTGAGGCGAGCGACAAGGTTCTGGCCGACAAGGCCGGCGCCGCCTGGGAGAATGATGCGCGTATCGTTCATTGATCTATCGTTCAGATTACTCGAGTTTAGGTAATGCGCCGCACACGGGCTAGCACATGCTCGCGTCAGATAACGCGACATTTTAAACTGTGTGAAACGCCCCTTCTTAATTGGGGCTGCAATTCAAATTCGTCACCGCCGTCCGGTTCGAACAGTAGCGCCCACACTACTGGGCAACTTGCTCCGGTACTTTGCCTGTCACTGCCAACGCACAGTAGGTGTCCCCGTGTTTCGCGAGGACGCGAATGGTCGTGTCATCGGCACGGAAAAAACTTGTCCAGCCAACACGGTCACCGTTGAGCTTTAGCGCCGTCTCGACATCCGGCCGTCGACTGCCGACTACCCCATAACCGCGCACGTCGTTTTGCGCATTGACGATAACAACGTCAGGCGGCTGAACTTTCGCATCCCGATCGAAAATCCAGCCGGTGGCCGTATACCGCCCCGGTGTACCGGTCGGCTTGATCCGAGCGATCGCACCTTCGCAAGAGCGACTCGCCGTAGGTTGTTCCGGCGCACACGGATAGTCCGGCGTGCACTGCTTAAAGATCGACAGGCCCCGAGCCTGCGCAGCTTGCGCGATCACCTGAAGCGGCTTGGCTTTGGGATACACAGCATATGTCCATTCACTATCGTATACGTCCTCGCGGACGGCGAGTCCGGCTGATTTCAGGGCGAACAACTGATCTTGGTCCGGGCTGAAAGCGGCGCTTTGGCACGACAAGACCGCAGCGAGCGCCAAGGCAAACAGCCCGGC
>DASVNP010000218.1:0-19472 GCA_036383775.1 Paraburkholderia sp.
CCGTTCTGCGCGCCCAGATAAATCCAGCCGTGAATGGCCACGGAGGACGCGACGTAGTCGCCCGCGACAGGCGCATACAGCGTCGCCCCGTTCAGGTCCGTTAGCCGGCCCCACGTTGCACCGTGCACCTTCTCAGTCTTGTCGATGGTTACGCTCGCACCCTGCGGCAGGATGCCAAGGACGGGACCGTTTGGGATCCTGCGTACATACAGACCCACCTGTGACGGGTCCGCGGCCTGTCCAGCGCGCCCCGGTAGTGGTCTGTCCTGTGCATACTGTGTGACCAGCCACTGGCGCGACCAGTACGCCGGTTTCTGCCGCTTCGGGAAGTTGCGGTCGTAGTCCGTGTTGGACATCAGGTGCATGTACAGGCTGTAGAACGTCAGCTTCGTGTCACGAGGGAACTCCATCTCGTGGCGCACCAGGGCGAAGCCCGTACTGTAGGGAGCCTGAAACGGCACGTTACTGCCTTCCACTGCCATTTCACTGACCGGATAGTCCCTGTCGGCGCGCCAGGCAACCAGCACGCCATCTGCAATGCAGCGCAATCCGGCGTCAAGGTCCAACGCCTGCCCCGCGCCTGCCTCCGTGACGTGAATCCCGCCGTGCCACATGCCCTTGCGGCTGACGAGATACGAGCCGGACGGCTCGCTCGCGGCGAGCAACCGGTAGATGTCGTGCTCGTCGGTGAATGGGACTGATGCCCCGGCATTGCCTTGGCCCTTGCGCAGAAAGGGGAAGGCAAATGCCAGTTGCTTGAGGCGTATTCCGGGCGATTGCGATGTCTCTGGTGTATTCGGTACGGAGTTGCTCGTCATGGATCAGGCGCTCCTGAGTGAATTAGGACGCACCACGCTATGACGGCGTGAAGGGCGACTTCAATCAGCGCAGTCTGAATTTATTCAAACAATCGACAAGCAACGCCGCGCCCGATCACCACGTCGAAGTCACAGATCACTCACGACTCGTTTTTTGGCGACGTCTCGCCGCGTTGCGCGATGCTGAGTCTGGTCTCCGCTTCGACGGTATCGAGGAGCGCGTCGACGCCGCGTCCGCTGCCATGCACGCCAGTCAAACTGGCAAGCCCGGTGTCGCGCAATACGGCAGCACCGTCGCGGCGGATGCCTATCTGCGCGTCGACCAATTCATTGCCGCTTTTCGCAGCGAGCGTGCGGATGTACCGGAGATGCGCGAGCGTTTGCTCGTTGAGGGTTGGGCTTTGCATCGAACCCTCGCGATAGTTCGACTTCGAATCGAATATCACGGCCTGTCCTTCGGCAATCCAGGCGGGGCGTCCGAAGATATCGTCCGCGCGTCTGATTCGTTCCACCGGATAACCGAGTGCCTGAATCTGGCGCTTGGCTTCGATGATCTGATCCGGAGAACGAATAAACGAAGACCCGTTCGGCGTGCGCTGGATGGTCACGACAACAGGCTCGCCCCACTGCGAATCGACGGCCGCGCCCTTGAACGCGACCTTCTCCTTGCCGAAATTTTCCAGCACGCCCAGGCCGTTCGTAGACGGGCGACGTAAATCCGACTCCGGCGTGATCGAACGAGCATAGCTGTCGGCTACCACCTCGAATGCCGCGCCGGGCGGTCCGGGTGATCGCTGCGCGCGTGCATCGCGGATGTGTGTCAGTGGAACCTGTGCAACGTCGGCGATATCTTCCGCAAGCCGGTCGATATGCTCCTGAGTGAGACTGCCGCGAGGCTCGGCGTAAAACGCAAGCTCTTGCCCATGCCGGTAGTCGCCGGACGAGACGACCCGATAGAGAATCTCGTGCGCGCTCATGACGTGGCCGTCCGCATGAGTCGCTCCGCGGACTAAGTACGTATCCCGCGGGACATGAAACTCGTCGCCTGCTTGCCCCTTGGGCAATTGCCCGTGCGCCGCGAACAGAATATCGGGCAGCTTTTTCCAGAGCATCTGGTGGCCATGCATGACCGTGCGCGGCTTGTTCACGGTACGTGTCGTATCGGGCGCTAGCGGTGCGGCGCCTTTCACGTGCAGGCCGTCGGTCTCGTCATGTGTGATGGGGTGAGGCATTCGAACTGCACTTGCGCGGAGCTCGCGATAACCGAGCGATGCAAGTGCGTCGTTGACGGCGCTTTTCAGAGCGCCTGGTTTTTCTGAAATCGATGAGTTGCCGTTGATGACCGCAAATCCGTTGCCTGGATGTAGGCCGTACGCGTTGACTGCGTCGACGATTACTTTGCTCAACTGCGCAGGTTGTGCGGTGTAGGCCCCTTGGCTGCGGACTTCGATCACTGCGCACTCGTCGAATCGGCTTGATGTGTCGTGATAAAGGGCGATATCGATGTTCGAGCTGTCGAGGCTCTGCGCGATCACGGCGTTCGAGCGGGCCGAGTAGCTTACGGGGATGAAGGCGGACTCTGGGGATCGTGTGGCGCGAAACGTGGCGCGGCGGGCGTTGGTGGTAGTGTCGGTTTCGGAGGATCGCGATTCTCTTCGTAGGGCGTCCAGCGGCGAGGCGGGGTGCGTCGCCGGCGTGGGTGCCGAGGTTTTGGCGTCGGGCAGGCGATTGCGTCCCGACGGGTCGTCCGAGGGTGACGGTCCGCTACTTCCACCTATTCGATTGCTCACGTTTGCGACCTGACATTGATGCTCGAGCGTCTCATAGTAGGTCTGCCTAACAGCTTCAGCTTTTGAGAGGTGCGAATAGTTGACCGCGATTGCGAAAATGCCCGCCCATATCAAAGGAATGAACCTTTTTCATTTGCTCAATCGCGCCGCTGACGTCCACTGCACACGAATAGCTATGCCTTGCATGATGAATCGCAATATTGCGTGGTGATCCAATCGTCATAGCGCACCCCGACTTTAAATAAACGCTCTGTAGCCATACCAAGATAGATAGAAAATAATCGTTCCCAGAAACAGAATTGAGCCGGTGGCGATCCATCGGCCAGTTGACCATTTTCGACTGAGGCCAACATAACCGACACATCCGTAGATTACGGGTGGACCCAAAAACCATAAAACAAAGATTGTCAAAATCCACCAAGGAATGTGACAAGCATCAATCTCATAACATCCGTGATAGGGTCTTTCGGGCCAACGGTTCAGCCTGCCCAAATCACCCAGAAGCAATGCCACGGCAAATCCGACTGCCGTGGCGAGCAAAGTGCCCCATAGCCGCTTCATTTCATTTCCCAGAACTGAATTTGCTTTGACTTGCTTAAGTCCGAAAAGCCTGGACCGGTGGGTCGGTTAAGAGTGAAACGAAGAAAATTTTCTGCTACGCCAAGAATCCCATTATTGGTCAATCTCGACCCACTCCACAAATCAATATGACCGCCGCTCAGATTATCGCGGGAATCGCCGTCTTGTTGCCAGTATCCGAAGAAAAATATGATCCCGGTACGTCCCTTCACCTTGCTTTGCCAGTCCGGTCCGGTAACGCTCTCTGGTAGCGGCAACCCCGCGATTGGTCTCAGCTTCAGCCATTCAGCCAGTTCATATGCCCGCGTTGCAGTCGGTTTGCCGTCGAGGATAATCCGGCCAAGGGTCGGCTTGCCTGGCATCGGCGCGATCAACTTTTGCGAGAATGATTTCATCTCGATACCAACCCGATGGAATGTCGCGCTCATGCGAATCGCACATTGATTGCTATATTGCCCGTTCGGATCGTCATACGGATCCCCCGTGACGTAGTTTCTCCATAGCTCGTCGAAGGTCAGAGCCTTTAGTTGCACTTCCTTGATTGAGTTCGGTGTCGTGTTGGTTTGGACAACAGTTTTCTTGTTTGGCAAATTTCGGCCTCCATTCTGCCTTGCACGGGTTTCGTCGTCCCAATGCACTGTGCGATCCGCTTGAGTCGCTGTACATGGGCGGCAGTTGGCCGCTACGGTTTCGCGTCCAACGTGTCATCTACTACCGCGATCCGGCAAATCATGACGCGACGTCCTGCGCAAGAGCGTCATCACCCCAGTAGATCGTGTATGTGTCGGCCACACCGGTTTCGATGCGTGGCAACCGGCCCGTCGCATCAACGACCCCGTAGAACGTATGCCCGCCTGTCGTTTCGATAAAGTACGGATATCAACCTGCTCCAATCAGGATAGCCGCCCGAATCGATCTCGCGTCGAATTGCCGAAGCGCACAGCCGTCTCGCTGCTTAACGCCACTAGTTCGGCAAGGGCTCACCGTGGACCTCTGGTTCGGCGCCGGTACTATCCAAGTCCGGGGCCGTCAAATCCAGGCCTGATCGTTACACCGTTCGCCACCTCAAAAGAGACCTTAACTGAACGGCATTAGCCCGCACACTGCGTTTTAAGTCGCAACCCAGCCACCACCAAGCACCTTCAGCCCCCATGCTAAAGCGGGCGGATGCCGTACCAGATTATGGCCGGTACTTCCCGCGCGATCGAATAAACGTCACGCACCTCCCAGAAAGCAGGATACGCACCACTAACCTCACGCACACCGAAGCGCTTGAGCGCGAATATCGCCCTCGGAAGATGAAAATACTGCGTCACTACCAACGCACTCGACAACCCTCGATTCCGCATGAAGGCGCTTGCGTTACGCGCAGTAGACCAAGTGTCGTTTCCCGCATGATCAACCACGATGCTACCAGGCGGAACGCCACGACGCACAAGATAGCGGCACATCGACTGTGCTTCGTCGGTACCAGACGCATCAATGCCACCGCTCACAAAAACGAGTTTGCATTGCCGTTGTTCGTAGCACTGGAAAGCTCTGTCAAGTCTTGCCGCCAACCTCGGCGACGGACTACCATCGGCATATACCGTGTTTCCCAGCACGATGGCGACGTCTGCCGGGCGCGGCAGGGAATACAGACCCACCGAAACCAGCACCAAGCCCAAAAACAGCCAGAGATAAACGATGATCTTTAAAGGGCGCAAATGAAAATCCTCACCAGCATCTGTTGCATTATCGTTGTCGCGTGGCTTTTCGTTACTACCAGTATGCCGCGCGCCCCAGTCGTCCAGCCGTGTACGCAAGAGTGGTTTTCATATCTGGACAGCCACTACTTCGATATTTCGGATGGGGAAGGACACGGGCCGGACTTGGGCAATCGTGAATGGTTTAACGCATTTGAGGAAAAAGCCAAGTTGCCTGTGACGAGTCACCTTTCAAGACAGCAACGCTGCCAGCTAATTCAAGGCCAGCTTGAGCGCCGCACCTACATCATTAACGAACAGCTTGGCTGGACAATCTCACTTTGAAGGTGCTCCAAGCGCGAATTTCGCGCGCATTTCCTCGACTACCTGCATGCCATACTTACCCGGACATGCCCGCCCCTCGTTACCAGGCGCGAGAAGCTGATATTCACGATGCCCACCTAACGCTGTGATGTTGAAAAACTCTTTCAATGTCGCTATCAACGCCGACAGGGCATCAATCTGCGCCGTCGTCGGCATCGCGTGATCAAAGGCCACAGCGTCTCTCGCGATATCCATCGACCCTTTCAACTTCTGCCAAAGCGATTTCCGGCTGTACTCCTGCTGCCAAGCTTCGCCAGCTTCGGCCAGATTTTCGAGCAAGACAATGCCAAGCTTGCCCGTGTTATCGCCTTTCACATGGGATCCGGTGAAACGAATCTCACGGGCTTCGATCAACTCACCATGGCATGAAACGGCATAGTGATAGCCGACATCATCGAACGATTGCTCACCCATGTCATAGGATTGAACCCGTTTCATTTGTTCGATCGCGCCGTGCTTGTCCACTGCACACGAATAACTATGCCCTGCGTGGTGAATCACAATATCGCGATAGTCCCAGTGTGATGGCGTTAGTGTGTTCTTGGGCGGCATTGCGCCCCATGACGATCTTTCTAGCAATGTGTAGCCTTTATGCTTCAACTGCGTGATAACGGCCTGTCGTGTTGCAGACCGATCGTCAACCTTGATCGAAACAGCACCGTCTTTGCTACTGCCAACCATCGTACAAGCTGAAGTCCAATGCTCAATGTTGTAGTCTGTTGCCACGACTAAGTTCCTTGACGGGGTTTCAGGACGCGCTTCGGCGACGAAAAGATGACATGTATGCTGAACGGTTGCTCGCCGTTAGTTTCGATCTTCGCGTAGCCCTGCTCATCCGTCTTTCCGGACTTTCTTACGCCTCCAATGTCAGTAACAAACGCCCGATTTGCCACCGGCTCGCCAGTAGCACTGTCCCATACCACGCACCACCGGGCATGCGTCGTTTTATCTACGGCCTGCGATGGGGATGCTCCTACCACAGCATTGCTCGCGCCCACAGAGCCCTTGCTGACGGTAGTTATCGTGTATTTGCGCCCGTAGACCGCAATGATCTGGGGGTGGATAGCGCATTTGCATGCGACCTCATCCCCTCCCACTGCCTGCCTCCTGCCGCCATTCACAAGATCGAGCATCCGGCGGTTCTGCGGGACCGGCGCGCCGCCGATTATGACTCCCGTGCTCTGACAGGCGACGCACCAAGCGGAATCACCGATGAAAGCCATCCTGCGAATTACACCGTCTTCGCCCTTGATCGTACTCGTCTTGCCACTGGCGTGTACCCGGCTATCTTTGCCGCTCGTCAACGGGTCGTCCTCTACAGCCGCATAAAAAATCGTCATCTGCTTGTATCGCCGCGAGTAACGCCGACTGGGTTCGCATGCTGCTCCCTCATGTTTAAGTCTCCTATCTGAATAAACGCAGCGCCAATAATGGTGCTCCCCTCGAGAGTAACCTCCGTCCTTCAGATTTTTTGTCAAAAGTGGTCAAGCGTTAACTAGCGTCAGGCGTTCGCGCGAAGACACGGCTGCCTGCACCAAAGAAACGATCCTTGAGAAATGGGTTTTCATGCCTGTCTTTCCGGGCCATCAACAGTCGGGGCTGTTGTCAATATAGTCACCAAGCAGCAGGAATTTACGCGCAGCCTTCGAGCCCGTGGAACCGGTTCAGACGACGATTGAGCCGTGGGAGATTTCGAAGGTGAATTGGCGGATGCTGATGGCGATTCGAACCGTGCATTGACCTTGCCTAGTGAAGTATTAGCCGCTGTCACCAAGCGTTGCTTCTGAAACCATACGGCCTACGCATTCCCTTTCGTGGGCCGGTAGTATTGGCAGACAGTGTCGAGAACACGAACGACAAGTAGGTAGTCGATGGACAACAACATGAAGCCAAATAACTCCATTTTTTGATACAGAATATAGCGTAAAGTAAGCACTACTTCTGGAATCGCGAGAGTTACCTTCTCGGCTGAATCAATCGCATTTCACTGCAACATGAACACAAAAGACAAACAGTTTTTCAGGGACTTTGGCGAGCGCATCATCAACGCGAGGAAGGCCCACGGTCTCACCCAGCAGCAACTAGCCGACACCTTGGGTATCGCTCAGCAAACCCTGGGCCTTTACGAACGAGGGCGCTCCAAGGTGCCGGTGTCCTTGTTACCAGCGCTCTCGCAGTCACTAATGCTGTCGCTTGATGAATTGCTGGGCAGACCCATTGCTCAGCGAGGCAGTAAGCGCGGCCCAATGTCTCGCCTGCAACAGCAACTCGTCGCCATCGAAAAGTTGCCCAAGACCAAGCAGCAATTCGTTTCGCAAATGCTCGAGACCGTGCTGGGCAAGACATAGCAGTAGGCAGTACGTTGAAGTAAACGAAGCGCGGGCGATGAGTGCGCCAACACTCACCGCCCGCTAACCACAACCAACTCAGCAGAGGAGTTGACCATGGCTGATGCCAATCTTAAACCATTGCTCACTCATCCCGAGCGCAGCGTCACCATCCAGGAGTCCTGGCGTTATCAACAGATCACGCCGGGGCGGATTCGCAAAGAGCCCCCGCTTTATCCATGGATGAAGCTGTCTGGCCGGTGGATCGAACACGCCGGCTTCCATGCCGGCCAGCGCGTGCGGATCGTCGTTGAACATCACAGAATTATCATCACGCCGTTCCCGGAGTGATTCCCAGCCAGTAGTGCGCTGCATGGGTCACAACAAACGTGCACTACTCGCGGAGTGCGAGAGCAGTCAATTACGTTTCACGGAGGCGGCGTGCAACCTGACGCCACCTCCGATTCAAGCGTTCTGCGCAAACGGCGTCAATGCCGCGCACGGCCAGGGAGCGGTGGTCTAGCCGCCAGACGTTCCGTGCGCTGGTTTGCGAACTCGGGAACGCCGCGCCTAGGTTCCGATCGCATAAACGCCAAAATTAAGGAGATGAATTTCTCTTTCTGATCGTCCTTCACTTGGCTCTCCGCCTATGTGAGATATCCGGGATTTTGTGTCTCATAGTCCCTGTACGACTTCCACAACTTGGCCAAATTGCGGCTTGTAAATCAGGATGCGCTCGAAGGGCGATTTTGCAAGCACGACCCCGTCCGGCCACTCAATGTCCTGATCCTGCGCAGAGTCCATAAGGTCGACAACCAGCAGGAGCCAGTAGGCTTCGCAGCCCTTGTCATAGCTCACAGCTTTCGCCGCCTTGTCGGCCACGATTTCGCGCACACGTTCTACGGAAAGGAGAGGCACTGCATAGCCTTGATTGGGCCGCCATTCTGCGTTCTTGTACTCTTCGCCGTTGTGGAAGAGGGAGCGCAACTCAGGAATGTGGGCAAAGGTAAGGAGACTCACCCAGCCGGGCGTAGTCGGGACACGCATGGCGATCTCGACAAGCTTATGCGCGAGGGGCTCGATATCGCGGATAGGCTCAGAAGGATCAAACGTCGCCCAAAGCTCGATGTCTCGCCTGCCCGCCTGGCGGTGCAACGCTTGAGCCCGCGCCATAACTTGCCCTCTGCGCCCGCGCTGTACCTGTTCGCTCGCCGGATCGCTGCCGTCGACAAGGTACAGATTCGCAATCTCGATCCCGAGGTGCCTCTCACCATGCACGATAACGTCCGGCTTGTCCTTGTATTCAATCTCCCCGGCCGGCAATACGTAATGCCCCTGGAACAGGCCGAAGTAGTACTGCTCAATCTCTCGATTGGTAGGCCGAGGCATGGCTCAGTCCCAGTAGGTCGGAGCAGGTAACTATAGCGCAGCGCCCTGCATCAATTTCGCGAGCCCGGACTTTTACGTTTCGGGGAAATGATGCGGCCCCGGCTGCGTTGATAGCCCGCCTGCCGCGATGCAAGCAGCGTTCGAAGTGTGAGTATTGGTATGGGTAGGCGGCCGCAAAACAAAAATCCCCGTAAGTCACTGACTATACGGGGATTTTAAATTCGTTCCTGGCGGAGAGAGGGGGATTCGAACCCCCGATAGGCTATTAACCTATACACGCTTTCCAGGCGTGCGACTTAAACCGCTCATCCATCTCTCCGGCGGGAGTCGAATTATAGCAAACTTCGCGCCTTGCGCCACACCTTCGCGCAAAGTCACCTACGGATGCCGGATGTAGTCCACCAACGCCCTCGTATAAGCATCCGGTTTCACGTCGACCAGACTCACGCCGATCGCCACCAGAAACCCCGCCGGCACGCCAAAAACGCCTGAACTGATCGGCTCGATGCCGAACCATCGCGCGCCCGCGAAGCCCGTCATCTGCGTGAAGAAGGGATACGTAGAAACGATGTAATAGATGCACACCACGAGCCCCGCCACCATGCCCGCCACCGCCCCGAGCCGCGTGGTGCGTTTCCAGAACACGCCGAGCACCAGCACCGGAAACAGGCTCGACGCCGCCAGCGAAAACGCCGCTCCCACCAGAAACAGAATATTCCCCGTATTCAACGACGCCACATACGACGCGAACAGCGCCACCCCCAGCAGCAGAATCTTCGAGATCGTCACACGCCGCTGGCTCGATGCGTTTGGATCGACCATGTGGTAGTACACATCGTGCGACAAGGCGTTGGCAATCGTGAGCAGCAAACCGTCCGCCGTCGAGAGCGCCGCGGCCAGCGCCCCTGCCGCAATCAATCCCGACATCACATACGGTAGGCCAGCGATCTCAGGCGCGGCGAGCACGACCATATCCGGCTGCATCTGGATCTCGCTCCAGCGCACAATGCCGTCGCCATTCGTATCGGCGAGACTGATCAGGCTCGGCTCCACCTTGCGCCATTGCGTGAGCCACTGCGGCAAATCCGCAAAATGATGGCCGACCAGGTTGGTCAGGATCTCGTACTTGATCAACACCGCCAGCACCGGCACCGTCAGATAGAACAGCGCGACAAAAAACAGCGTCCAGCCGACGGAACGCCGCGCCGAGGCCACCGAAGTCGTCGTGTTATAGCGCGTCAGAATATGCGGCAAGCTCGCGGTGCCGAGCGACAGGCACAGCAGCAGCGAAAGAAAATTGCGCTCATGCGTGCGCCGGTCCTCATCGGTCATCGCGGGGAACGGCTCGTGCATCGCCACCGGCGCGGCGGCGCGCATCAACATTTCGTCGCGGCGCTGGCTCCACACGATTTGCGCCGCGGCGGCGTCGCGTGGAAACTGTTCGAGCGCCTTCTCGCGCTCCTTGATCTCGCGCAGCGGGCCGTTGTGGCGGCGCAAATCGGCGACCTCCTGCGTCAGCCGCTGCTTCTCGTCGACGAACGATTGCGGCAGCGTGTCGAGCCGCGTCTGCATCTGCGCGGCACGGCGCCGGTAATCGTCGCGCACGGTCTGCTCGAGCGGCGCCTCGCGCACCTGGTTCTCGAGGCCCTCGACACGCTCCATCAGGCGGCCGTAGTTGAATTGCGGAACCCAGCCGAGGCCGTCCTTATGAGCGATCATCGCGACGGGAATCAGAATCGCCGCGATCAGGATGATGTATTGCGCGACCTGCGTCCACGTCACGGCGCGCATGCCGCCGAGAAACGAACACACCAGAATGCCCGCGAGTCCGCAGAAAATGCCGATGGCGAAATCCACGCCGATAAAGCGCGTTGCAATCAAACCAACACCCTGGATCTGCGCGACGAGATAAACAAACGAACAGAGAATCGCCGCCAACGCCGCCAGGCCGCGCACCGCGTTACTCGAAAAACGTGTGCCGAGAAAATCGGGAATCGTGTAGCGCGCGAGCTTGCGCACGTAGGGCGCCAGCAGGAACGCGACGAGGCAATAGCCGCCGGTCCAGCCCATCAGATACGCTAGACCGTCGTATCCGGTCGCATAGATCGACCCGGCGAGGCCGATAAACGATGCCGCCGACAACCAGTCAGCGGCCGTCGCCATGCCGTTGAAGAAGGACGGCACGCGCCGCCCCGCCACGTAGTATTCGACGAGATCGGACGTGCGCGAGAGCAAGCCGATCACCGCATACACCGCGATCGGCACGAACAGGAACACATAGCCGATCCACACGCCGGGACCGGTGGTGCGCTCGATGCGCCACATCACGCACACGAACAACAGGAAACCGAGCGTATAGAGTGCGTAGGAGCGGAGCAGCCGGTTCGTCAGTGTCATCGGCTCAGTTTCCGCGCGCGGCGGCGACGCCGGTATTGGTGTCAATGTCGGTGTCGGCACCAACGCCGGCGTCCGCATCGAAGGCGCGTTGCAGCCGGCGGTCGGCGCGCTGCATCAGCACGATATACACGACGATGAGCGCCACGTAGATCAGAATCGCGCCCTGCGCGCCGAAGTAAAACGGCAATCTGAAGCCGCCGATGCGCACTTGCGCGAGAGCAGGCGCCATCAGCGGCAAGACGAACGAGACGATGAAGCCCACCGCCATCAACGCGGCAATCAGCGTGAGGTTGAAGCGCCAGTACTTCTGATGCGCGCGCGCCATCGCCGCCGAGACCGCGGGCGGTTCGGGCGCGGGATTG
Source organism: Paraburkholderia sp. (assembly GCA_036383775.1). Lineage (GTDB taxonomy): Bacteria > Pseudomonadota > Gammaproteobacteria > Burkholderiales > Burkholderiaceae > Paraburkholderia. The sequence continues at coordinate 11,732 of DASVNP010000218.1, forward strand.
AGCGTAGCGTGGGAGGTGTGGTGCGGCGCGGCCATGCGCCTATGTATCAAAAAGCCACCGGGCAGGCAATCGGGATTGTCCGCGCGGTGGCGTCTACTACGTGACTTCAGTGGCAAATCTCTACAGCAGGGCAAGGGCGCATTGTTTGACGCGCCCTTGCCGCTCACTCAAGCAAGCCCAGGCTCAAGGCAACCTCAGAGCGACTCGCCGAGCTGATCGAGAATCGCCGGGTTCTCCAGCGTGGACACGTCCTGCGTGATTTCCTCGCCCTTCGCCAGCGAGCGCAACAGGCGGCGCATGATCTTGCCCGAGCGCGTCTTCGGCAGGTTTTCGCCGAAACGGATGTCCTTCGGCTTGGCGATCGGACCAATCTCCTTGCCGACCCATGCACGCAGTTCGTTAGCGAGCTTCACTGCCTCCTCGCCTTCCGGACGCGCGCGCTTGAGCACGACGAAGGCGCACACGGCTTCGCCGGTCGTATCGTCGGGGCGGCCCACCACGGCTGCCTCGGCCACGAGCGGGTTCGACACCAGCGCCGACTCGATCTCCATCGTGCCGAGACGGTGACCGGAGACGTTGAGCACGTCGTCGATACGGCCCATGATCGTGAAGTAGCCCGTCTCCTTGTCGCGCACCGCGCCATCGCCGGCGAGGTACAGCGTGCCGCCGAGTTCTTCAGGGAAGTAGCTCTTCTTGTAGCGGTCCGGATCGCCCCATACATTGCGCAGCATCGCCGGCCACGGGCGCTTCACCACCAGAATACCGCCCTGCCCGTTCGGCACGTCCTGACCGGTTTCATCGACGACCGCGGCCATGATGCCCGGCAGCGGCAGCGTGCACGAACCCGGCACGAGCGGCGTGGCGCCCGGCAGCGGCGTGATCATGTGGCCGCCCGTTTCGGTTTGCCACCACGTATCGACAATCGGGCAGCGGCCGCCGCCGACGTTCTCGTGATACCACACCCAGGCTTCCGGATTGATCGGCTCGCCGACCGTGCCGATAATGCGCAGCGTGGACAGGTCGTAGCTCTTGGGGTGCACTTTCGGGTCGGCGTCGGCGGCCTTGATCAGCGAACGGATCGCGGTCGGCGCGGTATAGAACAGCGACACCTTGTGCTTGGCGATCATGTCCCAGAAGCGCCCGGCGTTCGGATAGGTCGGCACGCCTTCGAACACCACCTGGGTGCCGCCGAGCGTCAACGGACCATACGCAATGTAGCTATGCCCCGTGATCCAGCCGATGTCGGCGGTACACCAGAAGACGTCGGTCGGCTTCCAGTCGAAGGTCCACTTCATCGTCTGGGCGGCCCACAGCAGATAGCCGCCGGTGCTGTGCTGCACGCCCTTCGGCTTGCCCGTCGAACCCGACGTGTAGAGGATGAACAAAGGATGCTCGGCGCCAACCCACTCGGGCGCGCATTGATCCGATTCCGCCTGCGTGAGTTCGTGCATCCACAGATCGCGGCCTTCGTTCCACGCGATCTTGCCGCCGGTGCGTTGATAGACGATCACGCTCTTGACCGCCTCGCAGCCACCCATGGCGAGGGCTTCGTCGGCGATGTTCTTCAGCGGCAGCGCCTTGCCGCCGCGCATCTGTTCGTCGGAGGTGACGAGCGCGACCGCGCCGACGTCCACCAGCCGCTCATTCAGCGACTTCGACGAGAAGCCGCCGAACACGACCGAATGCGTGGCGCCGATCCGCGCGCAAGCCTGCATCGCGACGATGCCTTCGATCGACATCGGCATATAGATCACCACGCGGTCGCCCTTCTTCACGCCGCGTTTTTTCAGCGCGTTCGCAAAGCGCGAGACACGTTGCAGCAGCTCCTGATAGGTGACGTTGGTGACGGTGCCGTCGTCGGCTTCGAAAACAATCGCGGTGCGCGCGCCGTTGCCGGCTTCGACATGACGGTCGAGGCTGTTATACGACGCATTCAACTGGCCGTCTTCGAACCACGTGTAGAACGGCGCCTTCGATTCGTCGAGCACTTCGGTGAAGGGCGTTTTCCAGCTTAGCGTCTCGCGTGCGAGGCGCCCCCAGAACCCTTCGTAATCGCGTTCCGCTTCGGCGGCCAGCGCCCGGTATGCATCCATACCGGAGATCGAGGCACCCGCCGCTGCTTCAGCGGAGGGCGGGAAAACACGGCGTTCCTGAAGAACCGATTCAATCGCAGACATCGACAACCCCTTGGTGAAGATGAAACGTAAAACCTGTGCCGGCGCACCGTGGCGCGCCCTGTCTTGTTGACGCCGCAACGAGCGGCGTGCTGTCTCCAAACCTCGCGCTCCGATCATTGATCGTTGCGCCGCGGCCCGCGCGCCTGCACCGTTCACCCATGTGGCGCTGCAACATGAATGCGTGCGACACGGCGTTCCGCTCTCAAGCTCAAACATAAGCGCTGCAACTTACCGGCCACTTACGCGCGCGGCCCTCTACGCAGCTTCTCCGCAGTTTCTCTTAACATGCTAACTGAACTAGGCGTCTGGATTCCAGTTTGAAGCGTGTCTCCCGGCTGCTCATCACCTCAAAGAGCGTCCGACCGGTCGGGCATTCATCTCAATCTCGCTCGCCTGCATGGTCACGGGCATCGGCCTCGCGAGCCTGAAGGTCGAGCAAGTCACGCCGATGGCGCCGTAATCCTGCCCGCCGCAAAGCAGCAAATTTAGCCGACGCTGTACAATAGCGCGCCCGCCGCGAGCTTTTCCGGTCTCCGCGGGCCGTGCACCGCGCCGTCTGCGCCCGGATAGCGTGCCTGATCCATGTGTGTATCGAGCATGCAATCCGCGCTTTTAGCCCATGTCCCGTCACCTGCGTTTCATCTGACTCTTGCCTATGTCCGCTTCGCGACTCGACTCCGCTCCCCAGCGCCGCCCCATGCGCCCACTGCCGGTCATCATCTTTATGAGCCGCTGGCTGCAGGTGCCGCTCTATCTGGGCCTGATCGTGGCCCAGGCCGTCTACGTCGTGCTGTTCCTCAAGGAAGTCTGGCATCTCGTCACGGCGTCCATGACGCTCGACGAAACCAACATCATGCTGGTCGTGCTCGGCCTGATCGACGTGGTCATGATCTCGAACCTGCTGATCATGGTGATCATCGGCGGGTATGAAACGTTTGTTTCGCGTCTCGGCGTCGAAGGTCACCCCGACGAACCGGAGTGGCTCGATCACGTGAACGCCGGCGTGCTCAAAGTCAAACTGTCGATGGCGCTGATCAGCATTTCGTCGATCCATCTGCTGAAGACCTTTATCAGCCCCGACCAGAATTCGACGCATACGATCATGTGGCAGGTGATCATCCACGTCGCGTTCCTCGTTTCTGCGCTGGTCATGGCCGCGGTCGACCGCCTCACCACGCATACGCATCCAAAGCATTTCGAAGAACCCGCCGTGCTGCACGCCGTGGGTTCCGCCAAAGGTTCCATTCCCCTGAAGGCGCACGACTGACCGCACTGCCCTGCTGTCCGACAACAAGCGCCACCGTCCCCACTGAGCTAGCCATGACCGTCATCAAACAGGAAGATCTGATCCAGAGCATTGCTGATTCGCTTCAGTACATCAGCTATTACCATCCGCTCGATTACATCCAGGCCTTGGGCCGCGCCTACGAGCTCGAAGAGAGCCCGGCGGCGAAAGATGCCATCGCGCAGATTCTCACCAACAGCCGCATGTGCGCCGAAGGCAAGCGCCCGATCTGCCAGGACACCGGCATCGTCACGGTGTTCGTGAAGGTCGGCATGGACGTGCGCTGGGACGGCGCGACCATGGGCGTCACCGACATGATCAACGAAGGCGTGCGCCGCGGTTATCTGAACCCGGACAACGTGCTGCGCGCGTCGATCGTGAGCCCGCCGGAAGGTGGCCGCAAGAACACCAAGGACAACACGCCGGCCGTGATCCACTACGAGATCGTGCCGGGCAATACGGTCGACGTGCAGGTGGCGGCCAAGGGCGGCGGCTCGGAAAACAAGTCGAAGTTCGCGATGCTGAATCCGTCGGATTCGATCGTCGACTGGATCCTGAAGACCGTGCCGACCATGGGCGCGGGCTGGTGCCCGCCGGGCATGCTCGGCATCGGCATCGGCGGCACCGCTGAGAAGGCGATGGTCATGGCCAAGGAGTCGCTCATGGACCCGATCGACATTCAGGATGTGATCGCCCGCGGCCCGCAAGACTGGATCGAAGAACTGCGCGTCGAACTGCATGAGAAGGTCAACGCGCTCGGCATCGGCGCGCAAGGTCTCGGCGGCCTCGCCACCGTGCTCGACGTGAAGATCATGGCCGCGCCGACGCACGCCGCGAGCAAGCCGATCGCGATCATCCCGAACTGCGCCGCCACGCGTCACGCGCACTTCACGCTGGACGGTTCCGGCGTCGCCAAGCTCGAAGCGCCGTCGCTCGACGCATGGCCGAAGGTGCAGTGGGAGCCGGACACCGAGAAGAGCCAGCGCGTCGATCTGAACACGCTCACGCCGGAACAAGTCGCCTCGTGGACGCCGGGCCAGACGCTGCTGCTGTCGGGCAAGATGCTCACGGGCCGCGACGCTGCGCACAAGCGTATCGCCGACATGCTGGCGAAGGGCGAGAAGCTGCCGGTCGACTTCACGAACCGCGTGATCTATTACGTCGGTCCGGTCGATCCGGTGCGCGACGAAGCCGTCGGCCCCGCCGGCCCGACCACCGCCACGCGCATGGACAAGTTCACCGAGACGATGCTGGCGCAAACCGGCCTCATCTCCATGATCGGCAAGGCCGAGCGCGGCCCGGTCGCGATCGAGGCGATCAAGAAGCACAAGGCCGCATACCTGATGGCCGTGGGCGGCGCCGCGTACCTCGTGTCGAAGGCGATTCGCAGCGCCAAGGTGCTGGCGTTCGAAGACCTCGGCATGGAAGCGATCTACGAATTCGACGTGCAGGACATGCCGGTGACGGTGGCCGTCGATTCGAACGGTACGTCGGTCCACCAGACCGGTCCGAAGGAATGGCAGGCCAAGATCGGCAAGATTCCGGTCGCGACTGCCTGATGCGCCGCTAACGCCTGTCACGCGTATCGCGAAGCCGGGGCTGCGGTCCCGGCTTTTTTATTGCCGCGCGCGGCGGGAAACGGGCGACTGGACGTGAGGCAGGAAACAACGTCAAAAGTTGCTGCTGTTTTCTTGGCTTTTTCAGGTCAGGCGTTTATTGTTGTTGGAAATTCAAAGTCCCTATAAGGAAATATCATGCAAGGCGACAAGAAAGTTATCGAGTATCTGAACTCGCAATTGAAGAACGAGCTGACTGCCATCAACCAGTACTTCCTGCACGCGCGGATGTATAAGCACTGGGGCCTCGAGAAACTCGGCAAGCATGAATATGACGAATCGATCGGCGAAATGAAGCACGCCGACTGGCTTATCGAACGCATTTTCATGCTCGACGGCCTGCCGAATCTGCAAGACCTGCACAAGCTGCTGATCGGCGAGGAAACCAAAGAGATCCTCGAATGCGATCTGAAACTCGAGCAGATTTCGCAAAGCACCTGTAAAGAAGCCATCGTGTATTGCGAGTCGGTTCGCGATTTCATCTCGCGCGAGATCTTCGTGAAGATTCTCGACGACACGGAAGAGCATATCGACTGGCTCGAAACCCAGCTCGACCTGATCGACAAGGTCGGCATCCAGAACTACCAGCAATCCGCCATGGGCTCGGTCGAGTCCTGATCGAACCGCGCTGCGCCCGCCCGCGCTCACTCATGAGCCTGACTTTTCGCGATGGCCCATGCCGCGCGGGCGATATACTTGCGCACTTCCCGAGTTTTCCTTGACCACTCATTGACCGCTCAGCCACGCGTGTCCTCCCCGCCTATGCCCGCAGAATCGCCGTCCACCAACGCACGCATGCCGACTGCCGGCGCTGCTTCGCGCGCGCCGGTCGGCATTTTCGATTCGGGGCTGGGCGGCCTGTCGGTGCTGCGGGCGGTTCGGTCGCAACTGCCTGACGAAGCGATCCTGTATGTCGCCGACTCGCTCTACGCCCCCTACGGCGAACGCGACGACGACTTCATTACCGACCGCACGCTCGCGATCGGCGAATGGCTGGTCAGGCAGGGCGCGAAAGCACTGGTGGTTGCCTGCAACACGGCCACGGCCCAGTCGATCGCGCTGGTGCGCGAAAAGCTGCCCATTCCGCTGGTGGGCGTCGAACCCGGCATCAAACCCGCCGCGCTGCAGTCGAAAACCCGTGTCGCCGGCGTGCTGGCTACCCAGGTGACCTTGCGCAGTGCCCGCTTCCAGGCGCTGCTCGAGCGCTACGCCGCCGATTGCCGCTTTCTCTGCCAGCCGGGCCACGGGCTCGTGCAGGCCGTGGAGCGCTGCGATATCGGCTCGGCCGAACTCCGCGCGCTGCTGCGCGGCTATCTTGAACCCATGCTCGATGCCGGCGCCGATACGCTGGTGCTCGGCTGCACGCACTACCCGTTTCTCGACGCGGCGATCCGAGACATCGTCGGCGACCGGCTGACGCTGATCGACACCAGCGTGGCTATTGCGCGGCAACTGGAACGGGTGCTCGATCAGCATGGCCTGCGCGCCGCCGCTGACCATGATGACCACAGCGCCACTGTTCCGCCCCGCTTTTATTCGACCGGCGACGGTTCGCATCAGCAGCAACTGGCGGCCACGCTGCTGCACATCGACGCAACGGTCGAACAGGTGCTGATCCCTTCGCGCCGTACTGCTGCGCCGGATTCCCAGGCTGCATAACTTCGCGCGAGGAATTCCCCGCGCATAACGCGTCATCGACGCGCCGTTTTTGCCCCTCCACGCACCTTCTTGCGCAATTTTTAGGCGTTTTCACGCGCCGTGGCCGCTCGCGCTGGGAGCCGCCCGATCGGTGAAACCCTTCTAAGAGTCTGGTTTTGTTACAAAAAATCGCTCAGGGTGCTTGCCAAACCGATCAAACAAAATGATAATAATTCGCATTAACGTTAGCTATCACGCCCTGCCATGATTGTCTGTGTCTGCAAGTCTGTTTCTGACCGAAAGATCCGTGCTTCGATCGCGGAAGGCGTCGACTCGTTCGACGAGCTGCAGTTCGAGCTCGGTGTCGCGTCCTGCTGCGGCAAGTGTGCCGACACCGTGCGCGACGTCATGATGCAAAGCGGCGTGTGCGCGAGCCGTTGCGGCTTCGAACACCATCCGCAAGCCGTGCCGCTGACGTTTTACGAACGCAAGGCGGCCTGACACCAGGCTGCAACACGCGGCTCGCGCCGCGCGGGCGCTCAGCGCCCACTGCCGTTCGCGCTCTTCTCTTCGAGCGCTATCCCACTGCCGTCAGCAAGCCAGTATTCGTACCAGCCAGCTAACCCGCTCACCTCTTCAAGGAGTTCGAGATGGAATTGCTGATTGGTTTCGTGACTACTTTGTTCATATCGCTGCTGATATTCCGAACATGACAATGTCTTGTCTGACGCGCTGCTTCGCCAGCGCGCCGCCACGCTAATATGCCGGCTTCGCGTATCGCTTCCACCGGCACCATGCCTGCTTCGTCCGTCCGCCTGAATTCCCGCGCCTTGAGCGCAACCGCCGTGGTCGCAGCGATTCACGTCGCAGTGCTTGCCGTGGTGATGACGCTGCGTCAAGAACCGGTGCAGCCCCCGCTCGAATCTCACGTCATGACCGCGCAGCTGCTGCCGCCGGCACCCGTTGCCGCACCGGTTGCCGCGCCCGTCGCGATGCAATCCGTGGCTCCGCCGCCGCCCACGCCA
>DASVNP010000219.1:0-43223 GCA_036383775.1 Paraburkholderia sp.
CGGTGCAGCCACGGCAAGCGGCACCCGCGGTGCAGCCACGGCAAGCGGCTACAGCGGTGCAGCCACGGCAAGCGGCACCCGCGGTGCAGCCACGGCAAGCGGCGACAGCGGTGCAGCCACGGCAAGCGGCGACAGCGGTGCAGCCACGGCAAGCGGCTACAGCGGTGCAGCCACGGCAAGCGGCGACAGCGGTGCAGCCACGGCAGAGGGCAAACACTCCGTCGCGCTCGCATCCGGTTTCTACGGAAAGGCTCGAGGAGTCGAGGGCGCCGCGCTGTTCCTCGTCTACCGCGACGACAAATCCAGCGACGACCAATACGGCCGAATCCTTCACGCCAAGGCCGTGATCGTCGGCCAGGACGGAACGAAGCCGATGGTTTTTTACGCGCTGAATTCCGCTGGTGAGATTGTGGAAGCCGCCTAACCCCGCGCCCGGCGCACAGGAGACAACAAATGCGAGCCTACTGGCTGACATTCGAAGGACATACACCCAGTTGCGTTGACGCCGAAAGCGATTACGACGCCAAGGTGATCGGCAAGCATGTAACGAAGTGCGAGGTGACGAAAGTCGAATCGTTGCCTTACCCGGCGACGCCGCGCCTGAGTTCTTACCAGCATCCGGTGTACGGGCTGACGCCATCGTTCTGCCTGCATCCCGAAAAGTGCAAGGGCATGAGTTCCTGCCCGCGTTCGTATTCCTGTGTGGAGTGAACATGAACATCGAAGCTCTGCGCGAGTTGACCGCTCGAGCAAAGTTCAAGGAATGGCTTGAGCGCAACGGATGCGCTGTGCTTGAGCCAACCAGCGAGTGGGAGTTGGTCCGATACCGCGGCGCAAACGGGACCGGCGTTCTGTACACCAACATGAAACACCAGCTTACGCCGAATGGCTCGATGCGGGAGATCCTGTCCTTCTACCTGACTGGCAAGGAATACGCGCCCGGAACGAAACGCAAGAAGCGCGACAAGCGGCAACAGGTCGTTGATCGACTGCTGATCCGCGATGGACACTCATTGTGCTTCTACTGCATGCGGGAAATGGCGGAGAACGATCGGACGCTTGAGCATCTGGTCGACCTGAGATTTCAGGGTCCGGACAACATCCACAACATGGTGTTGGCGCATACGAAGTGCAACAACGAATTGTCTCACCTTACCCCAATCGAAAAGATACGAATTCATGACCGGGCAATTCTCGCCCACGGAGACCGACCATGAGCATTCTCGCAAAAGACCTCGTTGAACTGAACGCCTTACCCCTGCCGCACGGCACGCTGACGGAGCATCTGTTGCGCGAGCTGGCGACGAATCTCATCGCCCCTGGGTGTGCTAGTTACCTGGCGGGGTGTTAGATGACGACCGACCAATTCAGGAATCGCCCGATGCAGGTCAAGGTCTTCGACCTCTGCGAGCCTTGCGGCAAGTTGTGCGAGGACGTCGAAACGCGCGAACACACCAGTTATTACCCGGCCAGTTACAAACTCAAGTTGAAATGCTGCGCCCCTTGCTTCGAAGCCGCCAAGCGAAATGCGGCGGCAGAGGCTTCGGGTTTGCTGGTCTGTTAAGGAGCCACCATGCAAACCACCTACCTATGGACCGCCATCATCGCACTGGCCGATCTTCTGCTGGTGATGTTTGTGCGCGGGGCGGGTCTGCGTAAATTTGAGGGGGAGTGATGCCGCATTTCACAGATGAACAACTTGCCGAGCTGGAAGCGGTTTTCGGCATCAAGCGCCAGGATTCCTTTCCGGTGCGTGACGGTCGCGTAACGCGCGATTCGATGGTCTGGTGGCGGGGCGTGCATGGTCCTGAGCACATCAAGGCTGGGGATGACCGGCATTGGGGAAATATTGAAAGTTTCCCGGATGTGTGCCAGATCGCCGAGCCGATCTACCGTATCACGTATGTCGAGGACTGACATGTCAACCGCCCATCAAGAAACCATCGCAGATCGCGTCAGGAAGATTCTGGCAGAGCAGTTCTGCCGAGACGACATCGACCTGTCCGCGAATATCTTCGATGCATACGACTGCGATTCTCTCGACGTCGTCGAATTGACAATGGCTATCGAGGACGATTTTGGATTCGAGGTTCCGGACGAGGAAATGTACAAGTTCGAAGTTGGCCAGGGCATCGCTGATTACGTGACGGCGAACATCAAGGCGTGAAGGGTTAAGCGACGGCCGCTGGTTCATTTTCTAGATTGCCGGGGCTCGTGGGATTCGGGCCAAGAACTCGACGCGACACCTGCCGGGCCTGTAGTGGGCACAAGGAGTGGTGCGACTTCCGTGAGAGAGCGGACCCCGCCAGGGTGACGGCGTGTAGCGTGTCAGGCCAGCATGGTTCTAGTGCCTTTCCGGGTGGGATGCCCGGAGCCCTGAGTGGTGGCGATTGGCGCGACATGTAGCGAAGCAGGCTTCGTGCGCTTTGATCGGCTATAGGCGACCAGTCGTCACCACTGAGGGCAAATCCTCAACCAACAACGTAGGAGTCCATATGGGGCAGCACGCAAACCAAAGAGTATGGCTCGAATTCGAGCGCATCGACCGCCAACGGCAGGAACGGTCATTCGAGGTCGAACCAGAGTTGACCGAGGCTGAACGCGCATCCGAATGGGACGATGAAGCCTGGCAAAAGATCGACGCCACCGCCGACGAACTGGCTGAAGCGCGACGGGCTTATGCGAGGCCGGTGTGGGGTGGGTCGTTGATGGATGAGATGGGGATGGGGCGATGAAAATTGTGATCAATGCATGTTATGGCGGATTCTCGATCAGCAAGAAAGCCGCCGAGTTCATGGCCGAACGGGGCAGCGAAAGGGCGCGGCGAGAATTGGAAGAACACGCTAAGCCACTTGACCCCGACGATAGATTCGACGCCATAAGCATTAAATATGGGAAAGAGCGGACGTTCCATGGCTACGGCTATGTAGATGGCCTGGAAGGAAGATATGAGCGCGACGATCCGCTTCTTGTGGCCGCCGTTGAAACGCTCGGCGAAGAAGCCGGTGGCTCATACACCAATCTCAAAATCGTTGAAATTCCAGATGACGTTGAATGGGAAATCGACGAATACGATGGCTTCGAACACATCGCCGAGAAGCATCGGACGTGGGGTTAAACATGCCACGAGCCTACTTCCTTCAGCGCCTCTCCAACCGCGCCTACCGCCGCTTGCACTGTATTGAGCGGGAGCCAGTGCGGCCACTATCCGAGGCTGACAAGCGCTATCTGGATCACCTCTATGGCCTGGCTGCTGCATTTGCTGCTGGTGGCGGTGTGGTTGCGTTTCTGCTGGCTATCAGTTGGAGGCATGCATGCTGACCGATCAAGAACAGTTTAGCGCTTGGGTCGAAGAATACCGCAAGGGCAAGCCTTGCTGGTCCACTGCTCGCGAAGAAATCCTCTGGGATGGGTGGCAAGCATCGCGTGCCCACGCCCTAGAAGCTGCCGCCAAGGTGTGCGACGAGAAACAGGACTGGTACGAGGAGGACCGCTGCATCGGTCAGGCGACAGCAGTAGGCGCATGCGCCGATGAGATACGCGCACTCATTCCGCCAAAGGAGCCGACATGCTGACCTACGAGCGCACCGACGATTACGTGCTGACGCTATCTGATGCCGGTCAACAACGCTTGGCCGACGAACAGCGCGCTGACCAAACCACGAAGGCAAAGACCGCGATCTTCTGCGGCACTGCGACTGGTTTTGTAGTCGCTGGTGCCACCTGGATGATCTGCAAGATATTGGGAGGGTGAGATGACCGACGCTAACGAAGCACAACGCAAGGCATGGCTCCGCGAACTGACGGAGGCAGCCGACAACACGCCGGAAGCGCAGCGCAAGCGGGCCATTGAGGCGCTTGGTGAACGGTGGATATGCCATCCCGCAAATGCGCCGCAGCGCGGCACCTACAACCCACTGACTGGTGCGAAGGTATGAAACCTCTCGCCGGAAAGCGCGCGTTCTATGCGATGGGTCGGCGTTCATTGCATCCCGAATACGCAGGCATCTGGCCGCAACCAACCTGGCCGCAATGGGCGCGACTTGCGTTCTTCAAGGGGCAAGACGATGAGCGTTGGTCGATGGCGCGGCAGACGGTCAAGACGTGGCCGGCTAGCAAGTTGGTGCGGGAGGCAGCATGAGCGACTTCTACATCATCAGCCTGAAGCACACGCGCCGCGAAGATCGCTACGTCACCCTCTGGAAGCCGAACGACAGGGGCTATTGCTTCAGGACGCCGAACGCTGGCCGATATTCCGAGGACAACGTACGCGCTCACCTTGGCTATTACAACTCCGGTTGCAGCATTGCCGTGCCATGTGACGTGATTGATTCACGGACGGTCATGACGACGCCGCGCGATCAGTTCGATGGACCGGACGGACCTGCGTTTCTGAATACCGCAGCGAACTGGAAACTGCTGCTCGCAAACGTAATCGAGCCGCCACTCTATCCACCTACGCCCCAGTACAAAGGGGCGCCAAGAGAGAAGGAGGTCGCATGAGCGACTCAACCGAACTGGCTGTCAATGAACAGCCGCAAACCGCACTGACCGTCCAGGATCGCGCAGTAATCGCGCTGGGCGGCAGTGAGCGCGAAGAAGCACTCAAGACGCTGGCAAAGAAGTACGCCGACATTACCGAGGTCAAGAACAAGGCCGGTCGCCAGCAAGTCCACGCTGCCGGGATGGAACTGGCGAACGAGCGCATCGCCACGAAGAAGACCGGCGAGACGGCGCGCGAAGATGCCAATGCTTTGCAGAAAGCGGTGATCGAGCGACAGAAGTATCTCATCGGCCTAACGGAGCCGGAAGAGAAACGGCTGATTGCCCTGCGTGACAAGTGGGACGAGGCCGAAGAGGCCGAGAAGGCCGCCAAACTCGCCGCCGAGAAAGCCCGAGTCGACGCAATCCGCGCGAAGATCGCTGATACGCAGGCTATCCCGGCCATGCTGGTAGGCAAGTCATCTCAGATAATTGCCGCAGCAATTGATGTCCTGGAGAAGGCGCAGATAACGCTGGAGACGCACCAGGAGTTCTCCGGAGAGGCCGAGGTAGCGAAGCTCGCCACGATCCAGAAACTGTGGGAAATGTTCGCCGCGCAGCAAGCGCATGAGCAAGCCGCAGCAGAAGCCGCGCGCCAGGCCGAAGCCGATCGTGTCGAGCGTGAGCGAGTCGCAGAGGAAAATCGAATCGAAGCGAAGCGGCTTGCAGACCTTGCTGCAGAGATCGAGCGGAAGGCGCAGGCGGAACGCGCCGCAGCAGCCGAACGCGAGCGCATTGCCGAGGCCGCACGCCGCGAGCAGGAAGCTAAGGATCGCGCCGAACGCGAGCGGATCGAAGCCCAGCAACGCGCGGAACGCGAAGCCGAACAGCGCAAGCTCGACGACCAACGCCGCGAGTTCGAACGGGAGCAGGCCGAATTTGCCGCCAAGCAACAGGCATTGCGAGAGGCAACCGAGAAACTGGCCCGCGAGCAGCGTGAACGCGAGGAGGCGGAAGCAAAGCGCATTGCAGACGAAGCCCGAGCCAAGCGGGAAGCGGAAGAGTCTGCAGCGCACGCCGATGCCCAGCGTATCGCCTCAGTAGCAGCAGCCGAGGCTGAGCGCCGAGAGCGCGAGGCGGCAGCAGAGGTTGAACGCGCCGCACTTGCCGCAGAGGTCGCCCGCCTGCATGCACTCCAGTTGTCGAACGATGGGTTGGGGATGCTCGAAGACGTTCTGCAAGAGATTGCTCGCCCAATCGGCGTGGAGTGCTGCGGCAAGCCAGACTTCGACATGGGTTATGTCTGCTGCGGAAACGCAGAGGCGGCGTATCACACCATGGACTCGCTTTCCACTGAACTCAACAAGTGGCGCAACGAGATCATCGAGCGCCGCGTCGAACAAAAGGAGGCAGCGTGAGCAACGCCATACAAGTAATCAGCAACGAAATCTACGGCGTGCGCGCGGGATTCGAGGCCGTCTCGGTAGACCGCTCGATCAACTTCGAGCGGGAGGCTGGATTCGCCATTCAGATCCTGGGTGCGAACGAATATGCGCTCGGCATTGCCATGAACAACAAGCAGTCTGTGATCGACGCCGTGACGAACATCTCGGCAATCGGCATCAGCCTGAACCCGGCCAAGAAACAAGCCTATCTGGTGCCGCGCGACAAGAAAATCTGCCTCGACATCTCGTACATGGGCTTGCTTGATCTGGCTATCGCGTCGGGCTCGATCATGTGGGGGAAGGGGGAGTTGGTCAAAGAGGTGGACGACTTCCGCCTGAACGGTTTCGACAGGCCACCCACGCATGAGCGCGCACCGTTCGCCAAAGACCGCGGTGAAGTCGTGGGCGTGTACGTTGTCGCCAAGACGCACAGCGGCGACTACCTCACCGAGACGATGACGATTGATGAAGTCAACGACATTCGCAATCGGTCGAGCGCATGGAAAGCATGGGTCGAGAAAAAGCGGTCCTGCCCATGGGTCACCGATCCGGGCGAGATGTCAAAAAAGACCGTCATCAAGCGCGCGTACAAGACGTGGCCGAAGACCGATCGACTGGACAAGGCGATTCACTTCCTCAATACCGATGGCGAGGAAGGGCTTGAATCGATTCGCCAGCAGAACAGCGCGCCAGCAGGTTGTCCGGAGGAAGTCCTGTCGTCCTGGTGCTCGAAAGCCAAGACGGCACCTAACCCAGACGCGCTGTCGAAGATCTGGACCGATGGTCTAGCCGTCATCAAGCCGACCAAGGACATGCGTGCTTACAACGTGTTCAAGGAAACCGTCTCGGCGCGCGGCAATGAATTGAAGAAGCCCGCGAACGATCCGAACACGGTTGACGTACAAGCCAAGGAAGTGAAGGGCCGCGAGCCGGGTTCGGATGACGCGGAATTGCAGGCTGATTTTCAGCGCCAGATGGCTAAGGAGCAAGTGCAATGAAGTTTCTGGATCGAACCGGCGACAGGGTTGGACGATGGTTGGTTGTCGGCCCATATCTTCGACGGCAGGTGCAGGGGGAAAGTCGAATTTTTTGGGTTTGTCGTTGTGACTGCGGCACTGTCAAAGAAGTATCAAGTGTGGCTCTGAGCGGCAACAGCACTAAATCTTGCGGATGCCTGAAGCTGGATCTCGCAACTACGCACGACATGACCCACACACGCGAGTACCGCGCATGGGCCGGGATGATTCAGCGTTGCACGAATCCCAAGCATGCTAGATGGGCGGACTGGGGAGGTCGCGGAATAACGGTATGTGAACGGTGGCGCAGTTTCGAGAACTTCTACGCAGACATGGGGAATCGCCCATCACCCGCGCACTCACTGGACCGCTTTCCCGACAACGACGGCAACTATGAACCCGGCAATGTTCGCTGGGCCACTCGTTCTGAACAACAGTTGAACAAGCGCCCGAACAGCACGGATAACCTTCCTCGCGGTGATGATCACTGGACGCGCAGAGATCCGGATCGAGCCAGACGGGTCAGCGCGGAAAATATCCGGAAGGCTCATGGTCGGTTGGAGTCGAATCCCAACGCGAAATTAACCATGGAAATCGCAGAACAAATTCGCACTACACACGCAGCCGAGCCAAACCTGACGCTGGCGCAATTGGGTGCGAGGTTCTGTGTTGGCAAGGAAACAGCACGCAAAGTTATCAGGAGATTGGCATGG
The DNA here is from genome assembly GCA_036383775.1 of Paraburkholderia sp. GTDB lineage: Bacteria > Pseudomonadota > Gammaproteobacteria > Burkholderiales > Burkholderiaceae > Paraburkholderia. The sequence goes on from DASVNP010000219.1 coordinate 7,657, forward strand.
TTCGAATTGTAGAGTGTGATCAGGGCTCGCCCGAGTGGCTCCAGGCCAGAGCCGGAGTTTGTACCGCGAGCATGTTTTCGACGGCCCGTAAGAAGGTCGGCGAGCTCGATGAACGCCAACAGCAGTTTGTGTCTCTCCGACTCGCCGGTACACCCGAGAAAGCCGCCGCCGAAGCCGCCGGATACAAGGCAATCCCGCGATCCGACGGCATCATGCGCGCCCTCAATGGCGAAAAGGTCGGGGACTGGTCCGATGCCGCGAAGGACTACGCCTTCCGACTGGCAATCGAGCGGATTAGCGGAACACCGCTGGACGAGGGCTTTGAAACCTGGAGCATGCGTCGCGGCCACAATCTCGAGCCGCACGCACGTCTCGAGCATGAGTTGCAGACTGGCCTGATGGTGCAGCGCGCTGGGTTCGTGGTGACCGATGACAATATTTTCGGCGCATCGGCTGATGGACTCATAAACGAGGATGGTGGCAGCGAGTACAAGTGCTTCGTTGACCCTGGTCGACTGCGCGCCATCTACATGGACGACGATTTCTCGGAGATCGCCGACCAGGCGCAAGGCTGCATGTGGCTGACAGGCCGCAAGTGGTGGCACATCTGCTTATATTGCCCGGCACTCGAAATGGTCGGCAAACAACTCTGGTGGCGCGAGTTCAAGAGAGATGAATCGTTCATCGAGGCCATGGAAAAAGACCTCTGGCAATTCGCCATGCTTGTCGCGCAGTACGAAACGATGCTGCGTCAGCAAGCCGCCTAACCCCTACTGCCGCAGTACCGCACGCATTGGCTAACGCGTTTCGCGGTAAGTCGGTGCAGCGGCACCCCGAGCACTAATCCCGCAGGCTCAATCCCCGTCTGCGGGGCGGCGTTTGAAGGGGCGCAGCCTCGGCCCCGTTTTTTGAGACCGAATATGACTGATGACACCAGAGACCTCCTGACCGATGCGGCATGCGAATGCCTCTCGCCCGATCAGATGGACAAGTTTGAGGCGCTATTTGCCGACGAGGATATGCGGCAGCGATTCACGCGATGCGTGATGAAGCGTGCCGCCCTGCTCGCAAGCAAGCCTGCTTTGGCGGTGAAAGCGTGGTTGACGGATGATGGTCGCGTGATCAGCGATTCTCAAAAGCAGCAAGCTTTGAAGGATGGAGGGGCAAGCGCATCTTCGGTGCGACCTTACTCGGTCGCCCTTGGCGAGTTAATCGCCCCCCCTGCCGCGCCAGCGCAAGCGCAGCCGGTGGCGTACTTCATCAATGACAGTGCGCCTGGCATGAAGCCACACTACTCTCAGATCGATGAGCAATTCAAGCACGACAAGGATGTATTCGCACTCTACGCAGCACCCCTCCCCACCTCCACGGTCAAGCGGGTTGAGGTGAGTGATGCGGAGATTCATCTGGCAATGATTGAGGCCACGAGGCGTTCGAAGTCTGCTGGAGCGAATTGGCATTGGGTGAAAGTATTCGCGAAGCAACTTCTCGCCGCCCAATCCACAGCCGGAGGGGAATGATGGGCCACTATGCATGCGACATGCGTCCAGAGTGGTTTGGAAAGGACGATAAGCCAAAGAAGAAGGCGCCCAAGAAGACTATTGCTGGCTTGGCTGACAGGATTGCACATAACCGAGGCGTCTATACGCACGGCGAACCGCCGAACAAGACCGAAGGCGACGCGTGGTGGACTTTCACCGAGGTAGAACTAAAGGAATTCATCAAGCAATGCGAGAAGATCAAATGACCTCCGACGAACTCAAGCAGATGACGGACGGGTTGGTTGAGCGGCTGCGTGCCGATGCCGGTTTCGACGGGCAAAAGTTGCTTGCCGCCGACGCCCTCACCGCCTACCAATCCCTGACCGCCCGCCTCATCAGCCAGAACGCCGCGCAGGAAGTGCTGATTGGGGAGCATATCGCGAAGCAGAGGGAGGCAGAGGCGCGGGCAGCATGGCAACCCATTGAGACGGCACCTAAGACCGGACGCACGTTGCTACTCGGCTATTCGAACGTTTTAGGCAATTGGCGCACGGTTCGCGGACAGTGGATATCTGAAGCGTATATCGAGCAAAACTGGGAAGAGCCGGACGACGCCGAGGCTGGCTGGTACGAGACATCGGTAGAAGCAGACGACGTTCCAAATTGCTGGCCGATCTCGCCTACCCATTGGATGCCTCTGCCGAGGGCACCCATCGCAGCCACTGAGGGAGAAGAATCATGACTTGCCCCCACTGTCTCAACTCCGGCTGGGTCTGCGAGTCTCATTTTGGTCGACCTTGGGAAGGTCTGGGTGCGTGCGGTTGCGGGGACTCGGGTGTGGCTTGTTCGTGTAATCTGGAACCCGAACGCGACACGCGGACGATTGATATGTTTGGAGATGGCGATGCCAAGACGTGAATGGCCCTTGCATTTCAAATGCGCCCACGCAGGTTGCGACGAAAGCACGACATTTCGGTATGACACCAAGCGCGACCTTCAACATTCGTACGAACTGAGGCATTACGGCGGCGGTCGCTGGAAGTGCTTGCGCCACGATAAGCCGGATCGCGTGCTTTCGGAAAACAACCGCCAGACATGCGCCGAACTCATTGTCGAGCAGAAGCAGTATGGCAAGTATTTCGGAAGTTCTGGTCTCATTTCGGGGCCAGGTTTTCTGGCGTATGCCGAGGACTTGCCAGTAGGCACGAAATTGATCGTGACGGCGCAGATTGAGTTGCCGCCAACAGCGGAACGGCCGCTCGTTGGATGCGCTGCGGCGCGAGACGGAGAATGCACCCATTCGCAATGTCCGCAAGTCCGCGACAACGAACCACGCAAATCCGGGCGACACTGCCCGATTGATAACTGGGGTGAAGATGATTGATCTGCCACCCCTGATTCTCCCACTAAAACGCGAATACTTCGACCAGATCAAGCGTGGCGAGAAGCCAGAAGAATACCGCCTCGACACGCCGTACTGGCGCAAGCGTCTGGAGCATCGCCACTATGGCCGGATCATCCTGACGCTGGGCTATCCGAAGGCCGACGACCACGAGCGCCGCATCATTAAGCCATGGCGCGGGTATGTCATGCGAACAATCCAGCATCCGCACTTTGGGCCTGAGCCGGTGAGGGTGTTTGCTATCAATGTGGGGATGTGATGAAACTGTTTTGTTGGCACAAATGGCGGTGGGAACCTGTACGTATGAATTCCGACAGGCAATCGTACCAGCCAGGATGGTGCGTACATTGCGGCAAGGCAAAACTGAGGTGGCTATGACCGACAACCAAATCACCGCCATCTGGGATGGAATGCCAGGCGGCTTCAGCGGATTTTGTGTGCACTGGGGCTATCAGCAGTTTGCGCGGAAGATTCTCGAAGCTGTCGGGAAACCAGCGCCCGACACCGAGCCAGTCAAGGACGAACTCCGCTGGTGCATCGACAACGGTATGTACGGGCCGCGCACCGAAGCGGCGCTGATGTGGGCGCTGGAGGTTATTGAGGCGGCGGAACAGACAAGTGAGGAAGGACGATGAGCACAACAGACGTTTATGCAGTATGGCCCGGCGAGCGCCACGAAGAAATCGCTGAACTCCGTAATGGTCATGGCAGTGCGCCGGTCGTGTGGGCAAAGATGTTCACGCGGTATGTGGGAGGCGGATTTAGCCGCTATCCGGATAGCGAGTATATGTTCCGCACCGAGGAACTGTGGCCGCTTTGGAAGCGCATGGACATTCCCAAGCCATTGCGCGCTGTCCTCGCTATCACATATGACCATGTGATCGTGACGCGAGCCAATTACACGCGCGCGGCAGCGGATGTACGCGAGTTCCTGAGTGCCTTTCCTGTCGATCCAGAGCGGGTGAATCACTGGCCGCGCATCGCCGAGATTTTCGAATCAAACCCGGACTGCCCCGCCATCGGGTTCCGATGGACTTCCGTATGCGAAGACCCGTTCAATGGCGACTGGAACGAGGAAATCGAAGATTACGATCCGCCTGATTGGTCGCAGAAGTGGGATGTATATGCGGCGCTTGATGCTCTGGATTCGCCGGAGACGGTAGGTTGATGCAAGTCGCAGCACAACGCATTCTAGCCGTTACGGCGGCGCACTTTGGTTTGGAGGTGAAAGTTGGCAGCGCAACTGATACCAGTCAGAACGTGGGCTGAGGCGATCTTTGGTGACCGGGTGCCACACGCCAACACACTCCTGAACTGGATTAAAAATGGCAAAATTAGCCCAGTTCCGAAGAAAATTGGTCGCCAATATTTCTGTCGCCCTGATGCGGAATATGTGGACCCCAACGCCGACAAGATAGAAAGGATGTCTCGTGGCCGCTAGACGTAGAAACGCCGATCGACGCAACTGGCCACCCAACCTGTACAAGAACGCGGCCGGCTACTACTGGTACAAGAACACCGCGACAGGAAAATCGTACGGCCTGGGGAGCGATTTCAAGGTGGCATCGGCGCAGGCCAAGTCCGCAAATGCGGAGTTGTTGCGCCGCGCTGGCGACGTAGGCCTGATCCATCGCATTGACGGCGGATCGCTCACGCTCGACAAATGGTGCGATAAATATCTGGAGAAATTCGAGGCGTCCGACAAGGCCGTCAATACCGTCAAGGCAGTGCAGACCCAAATCCGTGCGATCAAGGCTGCGCCGTTTGCCAATCAGGCATTGCGCGATGTGTCCACGCTCGACGTGGATACCTACGTCGAGAGTATCACTGAGAGCCGCGGCGCGACGATGACGGCGAAAATCCGCAGCCGCATGCTCGACGTATTCCGGGCCGCGGAAGCCAAGGGACATATCGATCTCGGCAAGAATCCCGTGTTGCCAGTGGAAAGCCCGAAGGTCGAGGTAACGCGTGACCGGTTGACGCTGGAGGATTTCCTGAAAATCGTCAGAAGGGCGCGAGAAGATCCGGGCTTGTGCTGGGCAGCAAACGCATTCGAGCTCGCGCTGCTGACCGGCCAGCGCCTGTCGGACATTGCCGCAATGCAGTTCGAGAACGTGAAGGACGGCTTCCTGTGGGTCGAGCCGATCAAGATGCAAGGCAAGGTCAAGCTCAAGATTCCGACGAGCATTGGACTTTCAGCGCTCGGCCTGACGATCGAGGGGATGGTGAAGCGGTGCCGCGATGATGTTGTGTCGAAGCATCTGATTCACTTCATCCGAACCCGTGGCGCGGCACGACCCGGTAACAAGGTCTATCACACCCGCATCAGCGAGGAGTTCGCCACGCAGCGAGACGCATCTGAAGTGGTGGGGCGCGAAGGAAAGAAGCCGCCGTCCTTTCATGAGATCCGTTCGCTTGCGATTCGCCTGTATTCGGACGAGATTGGACCAGAGTTTGCGCAGGCGCTAGCTGGTCACAAATCTGCCGAAATGACAGCGCTATACCGCGACAATCGAGGTCGGGAATGGACGGAGGTGAAGGTGCGGGCACCCAAATAATTTTGAACAAATTTTGGGAAAAATTTGGGACGGCTCGACGAAACCCTTTGTTTATAAGCTTCTCGCGCTATTACACGATGCCAGTGGAGCATGGTGTGCTGGGGGCTCGCGTCGTATCTGTGTTCGACTGCGCAGAGCGTCGAAGCGCTGATCTTTTATCGCGTGCTGCTCGGTTTCGGCATGGGGATGGAATTTCCGATTGCGCAGACGTTACTGTCGGAGTTCGTGCCGGCCGCGTCGCGCGGACGTTTGATTGCGCTGATGGATGGCTTCTGGCCACTCGGCTTCATCACCTCGGGTGTGGTGTCGTACTTCGTGCTGCCCTCGTTTGGCTGGCGTACCGAGTTTGCGTTGCTCGCGATTCCCGCCGTGTTCGTCCTGATCGTGCGCCGAGTCGTGCCGGAGTCGCCGCGCTGGCTCGAACATCGCGGACGTTTTGACGAAGCGGATAGCATTCTCGCCGAAGTCGAAGCAAAAGTGATGAAGGCGAAGGGCCTGAGCGAGTTGCGCGCCCCCGTGATGCTTGCAGAACCGGCTACCGTGAAGGGGGCAGGTGCGTTTCGCGAGATCTGGAGCACGGCATACCGGCGTCGCACGATCATGGTGTGGACGCTGTGGTTTTTCGCGCTGCTGGGTTTCTATGGGCTGACGTCCTGGCTCGGCGCGTTGATGCAGCAGGCAGGCTTCGCGGTCACGAAGTCGGTGTTGTACACGGTGTTGATTTCGCTCGGCGGTATTCCGGGGTTCATTTGCGCGGCGTGGCTAGTCGAACGCTGGGGGCGCAAGCCGACGTGTATCGCGTCGCTGGCGGGCAGCGCGGTGATGGCTTACATCTATGGACAAACCGCGCTGCACGCGCAGACGCCGACCTTGCTGATCTGCGCGGGTCTCGCCATGCAGTTCTTCCTGTTTGCGATGTGGGCGGTGTTGTACACCTACACCCCCGAACTGTACGGCACGGGCGCACGTGCGACGGGGTCGGGTTTCGCGTCCGCGATTGGCCGCGTAGGTTCGCTGATCGGGCCTTATGTGGTGGGTGTCGTGTTGCCGACGTTCGGCCAGGGCGGAGTGTTTTCGCTCGGCGCGATGTGCTTTGTGATCGCCGCGGCGGCGGTGTGGATTCTGGGCATCGAGACGCGCGGGCTGGCGCTCGAGACGCTCGTGTCGGCTGCGGTCGAAACGCAGGCGCAAGAAGGGGTATTGAGTCCGGCACGCGATTAACGCCCCTCGCGTGCGGGGTGGGGGGTGCGCGTCGACACCCGCACCCCGCACGGGTCAGTTCAGGACGATGCCAACCGTTTTCAGTGCGCGCCGTTGGCGAGTGCCGTCAGGATCTGATAGGCCGCGCTCACCCGGTCCTCGATCGGGAAGTTCTGATTGGCCAGGATTACGATGCCCATCTGCTTTTCAGGAATGAACGCGACGTAGGCACCGAAGCCGTTGGTCGAGCCGGTCTTGTTGATCCAGACATCCTTCCGGGGCGCTTGGGGCGGATTGATCTCCGTGGCCGGTGTCGCCTTCAAAGCCATCGCCGACGAATTGCCCGCGAGCAAGGTCTTCAACGTGACCGGGTACGCGTATTGCTCCCAGATCAGATCCTGGGTCAGCACGCCGGCCTTGAAGTAGCCGGTGTGTGTCTCGTCGATCGCGCGCTGCAACTTCGCATCGAGCTGAAGCAGATTCATATTGGCCTGCATGAAACGGGTCATGTCGGCGGCCGTTGCTTTGACGCCGTAGGCCTCGGCGGACAGCACGCCAGGCGACACGCGGACCGGTGCACCATTCTTCTTGTAGCCCTGCGCGTAATCCGGCATGCGTGCCTGCGGAACGTCGAGATAGCTGCTCGTCAATCCCAAGGCGGGAAAGAGGCGCTGTTGCATCAGCGGCTCGAAATCCTGCCCCATGCTCTTCGCCGTGATCAGGCCAAGCATTCCGATGCCCGGATTGGCGTACGTCCGGCACGTGCCCGGTGCGCAACTCGGCTGCCACGCCTCGAAGTACTGCATGAGTTCGTCGTTGTTGTTGATGTTGTCCGGCACCTGCAAGGGGAGGCCGCCCGGCGTGTGCGTGCCGAGATTCACAAGCTTGACGTTGCCGAATGGTTTGCCTTGGAGCACGGGCAGGTATTGGCTCGTCTTATCCGACAGGGAAAGATCGCCGCTGACCTGAGCATAGGAGGCGAGCGTCGCCGTGAAGGTCTTGCTGATCGAGCCGAGTTCGAACAGCGTGTCGCCGGTAACGGGCTGGCCGGTTTCCGCCGATGCCACGCCATAGTCGAACACATACGGCTTGCCCGCGGCGACGATGCCCACCGCCATGCCATGAATGCCGTATTTCGCCATGACCGGCTGGATCGCCGCGTCGACCGAACGTTTGATGCCTGCCGGCGCGTTGTCTGCTGCGTGAGTCACGGGTGCGGTCGCGCATACGGCCAAGGCAACTGCCGCCAGGAGGTTGAGGGTTCTGAACTTCATCTCTTGCGTCTTCCTTGAGTGTCTGTCGGCGGGTGTGCCCAAAAGGGTCTCCCGCGGGGCGTGCTGAGGCCGCACTATCCGGCTTTTACGGGCCGCTGACAATCGAGGATAAGTTGCGCGAGGGTCAAGAAAATCTTGAGGCTACTCCACCTTGGGCTGCGCTGCAGGTACTCGGTTCAGACGCGCGTGGGCTAGCGCCAGGTACGTGTCGATCTCTCCCAGGGCGGCGGCCGTGGGTGGCGAGCCGGGAGTGACTTTCGCGAAATCCGCGAGATAAAAAGTACCATCGCGGCCGATCAGAAACTGAATGTCCCCAATCTGCACGTTGCGTTCGACCATCCACGCTCGAGTCGCGCCAAGACTCTCGACCGATCGCCGGGTAAAAAGGCTGACGTCGTACACCCGCGTTGATCGGCCTCCCAGACCCGTGTCGCTCGTGACCGTCCTGTTCGCGGTGCTGTACGTATCCATTACGAGCGCGTCGTTGCCGTGGATTCGCGTCATCCCGTGGATCTTTGCTACATAGGGCGCGCCGAGGGCTTCGAGCGTTCGCGTTTTTTCGATCATCTCGTGCGGATCGTCGACGGGCATCGGATCTTCGTCGTCGTCGATCTCAAGCGGTTTCAGATCGCGGTAGACGACGACTGTCAGCCCGCCCAGCTGGAATGCGGTCTTGTACCCGCCATGGCCGAGCATCCCTCCCAGATGCTCTTCGGGAACGATCTGCCGCCGGACACCATCCTTGCCCTCGACGTGGAATGTGCCGGTCCGCGCATCGAATTCGACTTCTGCACCGGGCAAAGAACGCACGGGCCGCGGCGTGAGCATTTCCCACTGGGCGGGTCTTTCAACACGCGGCGTGAACACATGCAAGCCCGTCACGTCGGCAAGTTTCTGCGCGCTTGCACGTGTCTGCTCATCGGGCTGCTGAAAAGGCAGCGCGATAGCGCCGTATGAATCGCTGAACTCGCAAAAGAACCGATCGTCGAGCAGAAACTTGTGCACACCCATGCGCGGAAGATCGTCGGCGAACGGGAGAGACGTGACATCTTTCAGCGGCGAGTGTGCGCGTGCCGCGCCGAGACCGTCCTTGACTGACGGCAATGCCTTGTTGATACCAATCGCTGCATTCCGCCGTGGTGGGCTAGTGTTCGCGGCAAGTCCAGAAAGTACGCCCTGTACGGGCTTGCGTGTCTGCGTGACGTCGGCGGCGCGGCCACGCTCGCCGGCGGCGGACTTGCCCGTCGTCACACGGATTGACGGATCACCGGGTTCCGGTTGAGAAGCGCGGGAAATGTAGGGCGACGGCATAAGAGGATCGGCACGCATTGCAGACGAGACCGGAGCAGGTATAGCTGTTGCGCGCCGCCGCCATCGGAACGAAGGCGAAGTGGCGGCCGGCACTCCGAAGCCGCCGCATCATTGTTCTATTGATCCGTGCTCCGGGCTTACCGACTGAGCCGCCAATGCGCGTTCATTGAGCCAGGTGCAGAGTTCCTCCGCACGCATGTAAGGCAGGTGGGCGCCTCCGCGGCGCTCCTCTAGTGCGACAAGGTTCCAACCGAACCCGGATCATTGAGCCATTGCGAGAGGGCCGACAGCACCTGGCTTTCGATGCCCAGAAATCCATGCGGCGATTTCCCGCCGCATTCGTCGGCGCGAACTCCACCGCGTTCGCTGCTTGATACCGCGAGGAACCGCAGCCGGTTGTCCTCGGCGAGCGCGCGGGCCGCGCGAAACGGCGAAACCCGGCACGAGTCGTTTTCGTTCGAGACGACCAGCACCGGCGCCACGCCGACGTCCCAATGCGCTCCCGACAGCCCGGCCTCGCCACGCCAGCTGACCGTGACGGGCGAGGTCAGGATGTACGCGTCGGCCAGCCGTGGTTCCCGTTGCAGCACATTGCCGACCGAGATCGAGCCCCGGCTGGTACCGACCAGCGCGATCTTTGCGGTTGGAGAGCGCTGCCTGAGCGCCTCGACGACGACATGCAGGTCCTGAGCATGCGTTTCGCTCAGCCGGAACGCGTCGGCCATACCGGATGATTGATCCGATGGCGCATCGGCGATAGCCATTACATCGCCCGCGGAGCTCCAGTATCCGGCAGTGCGGAGAAGAAAATTTCCGCGCATTGCCGTCGGGCCGCTCCCGTTAAGCGCGACCACGCCCTGGTCGCCGGCAAACAGGACGATGACCCATGGCGGCGCCGCAGCTGGCTGTTCGATGTAGATGGCCTGCGTCTGGCCCTGCCGGATCGGCACTTGCACCAGTTCACCCGCCTGCGCCGGCAAAGCGGCGACCACCGTGCAGGCGAATGCGCAGACCGGGAGCGCGAATCGCCGCAACGGTTTCCAGAGCCAGTCATTGAAACGGTTCATGAGCCTTGCTCCTGCTGATTGTGTATCGCGCGCGGAAGTCCGCATCATTGTGCAATCCGCAGCCTACGTGAGTTGGCTGCCGGATACAGCAGGGATATCTTTCGACCGAGATCAGGCCGCACCTGACCTTTTACGTCCGCTCGCGGCACGCTTTTTCTGCGGCACACGCGCGGCGCGAAGCTCCTGCGCTTCGAGGAAGAAATTCCGGTTATCGGCCATGCGCTCGATCATGAAGTCGATGAAGGTCCTCGCGCGCAACGACTGCTCGGTTCGATGCCCGTAGTAGATATAGATCCCGCCATGTTCGACAACGTGCTGCGTCAGCAGCGGCACGAGCCGCCCGCTTCTGATGTGGGCCGTGGCGTTGAAACTGCCCAATTGCCCGATGCCGAGGCCCGACAGCACGGCTTGCGTTTCCATGTCGGTATCGTTCACGCAGATGGCGGGGGGCACGTCGCGATAGACGATTTCATCGCCGATCCGGAACGGCCATTGGGCGAGCTTGCCGGTGTTCGCGCGCCGGAACCCGGTGCAGCGGTGCTGAGCCAGTTCCTCGATGTCGCGCGGCGCGCCATTGCGCTCGATGTATTCCGGCGACGCGCAAATGATCAACTGGATCGGCAAGAGCCGGCGCGCGATCGAGCCGCCCGACGGCGGCGGCCCCGCGCGAAATCCCACGTCGGCGCGCTCGGTGACCAGATCGGTGAAGTGGTCGTCGAATTGCGCTTCGAGCTGCACGTTCGGATAGCGCTGCTGGAATTCCTCGAAATACGGCCAGAGAACCGGGAGCCCGAGTGCCCGCGGCGCGCTCACGCGCAGCAGGCCGCCCACGTCCTCCTTCGAACGCCGCGCCTCGGCGAGCGCGGACGACAGGATGGCGAGCGCCGGCTTCACGCTGTCGAAGAGCCGCTGGCCTTCTTCGGTCAGGCTCAGCTTGCGGGTGGTGCGATGAAAGAGCCGCACGCCCAGTTCCTTCTCCAGCTGCATCACCGCATGGCTTGCGGCCTGCGGCGAGACGCCCTGATCGACGGCCGCGCGCCGCAGGCTGCCGAGCGTCGCGGCGCGCACAAAGAGGGTAATCGCACGAATTTCGCTCATGGCCGCCGCCCCGGATTCGCAAACAAAGGTTGATTATCAGTCTAGCAATTGACGGCTAGTTTGTGTCAGTCGCAATTCTTACCATGGCATCACTTCAACCAACTCGTAGGGCAAACATCATGGCTGACATCAAACAAGGCGGTTTCAAGCGCGTATGGTTCATCACCGGTGCGTCGCGCGGTATCGGCGCACTGATCGCCGAAGCCGCGCTCGCGGACGGCAACGCGGTCGTGGCAACGGGGCGCAACGCGGCGGCGATCGTCGAGCGTCTCGGCGAATCGCCTGCGCTGCTGCCGCTGGGGCTGGACGTGACCGAGGAGGCACAGGCAAAGCGGGCGGTGCAGGCAGCGGTGGAGAAATTCGGCCGCGTCGACGTGCTGGTCAACAACGCGGGCTTCGGGCTGTTGGGCGCCGTGGAGGAATCGGCCGACAAGGACGTGCGCCGCATGTACGACACGAATGTGTTCGGCCTGCTGAACGTCACGCGCGCCGTGCTGCCGGCGATGCGCGCGAACCGCTCGGGGCATGTGATCAACATCTCGTCGGTGGGCGGCTATCGCGCGGTAGCGGGGTTCGGCGTGTACTCGTCGACGAAGTTCGCCGTCGAAGGCATCACCGAAGCCATGCATGCCGAGTTGAAGCCGCTTGGCATTCATGCGACGGTCGTGGAGCCGGGCTACTTCCGCACGGACTTTCTGGATGCATCGTCGCTGGTCGTGGCGCCCGATTTGATCGGCGACTATGACGAGACCTCCGGCGCGGTGCGCCGCAAAGCGGTCGAGATGAATCACAACCAGCCTGGCGACCCGCAAAAGCTGGCGGCCGCGATGGTCACGCTGGTCGACGCGCCGAAGCCGCCGCTGCGGCTTGCACTCGGCACGGACACGCTGGCCGCCATTGCTGCGAAAAACGCTTACGTGACGCAGGAAACGGAGGCGTGGAAGGCGTTGTCGGCATCGACGGATTTTCCCGCCTGAGTGTTTCGGACTCGCGTGAACGCATCGCGAAGATCAGCGCGATTCGTTCACGCGTCTGAACCGACGGAGAGTTCAACCTGGCGGTTTGCCTGCTCCTCACGCGCATACTGCGAAGGCGGCCGTCCAACGTGCCTTGTGAACGCAACGCTGAACGTACTGGCAGAGCTGTACCCCACACGCTGCGCAATCTCAGCGACGCGCCCAACATTCCGGCGCAGCAAATCCTTCGCGAGCGCCATGCGCCAGGTGAGCAGGTATTCCATCGGCGCGACGCCAACCGCGCGGCTGAAGTGCTCGAAGAAGCTCGAGCGCGACAGTGCGGCTTCCTTCGCGAGCGCGGCGACCGTCCACGCACGGGTCGGCTGTTCGTGCATGCCGCGGATGGCGGCGGCGAGCCGCCGGTCGGCCAACCCCCGCACGAGGCCCGGTGAGGTGTTCATTTCCGCCATGGAACGCAGCGCCTCGATCAGCAGCACTTCCATCAGCCGCGACAGCACGACCTCGCGCGCGGGCCGCTGCTCGCGTGTTTCTTCCCGCACCAGTTCCACGAGCGTGGCAAGCCGCTGTTCGCCGCGGACAAGCACGAGTTGCGGCAGCAGCGAGACCAGCAGGGCCGCATCCGGTGAACCGAAGGTGCAGTGGCCCGCCATCATTCGCGTGTCAATCGGATTGCCCGGCTCGCCGATTCTGAATACGCCGTTGCCCAGTGCGATGGGCGCCGCCGTCTCGACACCGGGCGGCGGTGGCTCGAGGCTTGACATCGCGACGCCGTAGGCCGCGGGAATCAGCACGAAGTCTCCCGACTGGAGCTCGATGGGCTCGTGTCCGTCGATCGCGAGGCGGCACCCGCCTTCGAGAATCACACCATAGAACGGCTGGCCGGCATCCGAGCGGCTGATGCGCCAGGGGCTGGCGCCAACGACGAGTTTGGAGTACCGGACGCCCGGCTGAAGCAGCGTCACGACTTCAGCTAAGGGATCGATCATCGCCGGACTCCTGCAAATGAAATTCGGATTGTTGATTGTAGCAAGTACGGTTGCCGCGATCTATCGTATGCACACACGTCAACCACCCCCACAGGAGTTCCCATGAAGACCGTGCTGATCACTGGCTGCTCGTCCGGATTCGGCCTCGAGATCGCCCGCTATTTCCTCGCGCGCGACTGGCAGGTCGTCGCCACGATGCGCACGCCGCGTGCCGACGTGCTGCCGCCTTCGGAGCATCTACGCGTGCTGGCGCTCGACGTCACGAGTGCGCAGAGCATTCGCCAGGCGGTCGAGGCCGCGGGGCCGATCGATGTGCTCGTCAACAACGCGGGCTTCGGCGCGGCTGCGCCGGCCGAATCGACCCCGATCGCGACGGTGCGCGAACTGTTCGAGACCAACACCATCGGCACGATCGCCATGACGCAAGCCGTGCTGCCGCAGTTTCGGCAGCGCCGGGCGGGCGTCGTCGTGAACGTCACGTCGAGCGTGACGCTAAAACCACTACCGCTGATTGCGGCGTACCACGCGAGCAAGGCAGCGGTAAACGCATTTACGGAGTCGACGGCGCTCGAGCTCGAGCAGTTCGGCGTGCGAGTGCGCCTGGTGCTGCCGGGGCGGTCGACCGAGACCCGCTTCAGCGATAACGCGCGTGCACGGATGACCGGCCTCGATCACGAGGCGTATGCCGATCTCGTCAAGAGTCTCTTCGCGAGGTTCGAGGATACGTCGTCACCCATCACCCATGCACAGGACGTCGCCGAAGCGGTGTGGCGCGCGGCGACCGATCCGTCATGCCCCATGCACATCCCCGCCGGCGCCGACGCTCGAGCATGGGCGGCGGAGGCCCGCTAATCGAGCAACCGGGCACCAAACGGTTTCCGCGCAATACAGCGCAACACAGTAAGGAGCTTGCCATGCAGGACAAACGCGTTGCTCTCGTCACCGGGGCCAATCAGGGAATCGGTCTCCAGATCGCCAAGGACCTCGCGGCGCACGATTTCACAGTGCTGGTCGGATCGCGCAATTTCGAGCGCGGCCAGGCCGCGGCTAGCGAAGTTGGGCCGAACGCCCACGCGCTCCAGCTCGACGTGACAGATCATGCTTCGGTGACCGCGGCCGCGAAACGCGTGCGCGATGACTTTGGCCGCCTCGACGTGCTGATCCAGAACGCGGCCATTTCGAATACGAGCGGGCGGCTCGGTCAAACTGTCGAGGAGTACGCAAAGACAACCCGCCCGAGCAACGTCTCACTCGATGAAATGCGCGCGGTGTGGGAAACCAACGTGTTCGGCGTGCTCACCGTGTATCAGGCGATGCTGCCGCTGCTGCGCGACACGCCGGGCGCCCGCATCGTCAACGTGTCGAGCGGCGTTGGGTCGCTCACGACAAACTCGGACCCCGGCTACGCCCACCGGGGGATTTTCGGCCCCGTCTACCCGGCATCCAAGACAGCGCTCAATGCTTTGACCGTAGCCATGGCGATCGAGCTGGCGCCAGAGGGGATCAAGGTCAATGCGGTCTCGCCCGGCTATACCCGCACGAACCTCAACGGCTATTCGGGCCCCGAAACGGTCGAGCAAGGCGCGCGCGAGGCGGTGCGCGTCGCGCTGCTGGGTCCCGACGGCCCCACTGGGACATTCACGCGCTGGGAAAACGAAGTGATTCCGTGGTGAGGCAGCCTGGTCTCTGACGCGTTGTCGCGGACGGCTTATACGGGCGCGGCCTCCCGTTTCCTCGACGGCATGCCATTCGCCACGAAGTAGGGCGTTGCCACGCGCGCGAGCGCCGCGCGTCCGCGAATCCGGTCGGCAATCTTCTCCGCCAGCATAATGGTCGGCGCGTTCAGATTGCCGGTCGTGATGCGCGGCATGATCGACGCATCGATCACGCGCAGCGCCTCCATGCCGTGCACGCGTCCCTCGCCATCCACCACGGCCATGTCGTCATAGCCCATCTTGCACGAGCACGACGGATGAAACGCCGTCTCCGCGCGCATGCGCACGAAGGTGTCGAGCTGCGCGTCGGTGGTCAGTTCGGCGCCGGGATTCAGCTCGCGGCCGCGATAACGGTCGAGCGCCGGTTGACGCATGATCTCGCGCGTGATGCGGATGCCGTCGCGGAACTCGCGCCAGTCGAGCGGATCGGCCATGTAGTTGAACAGGATGCTCGGATGCGCATTCGGATCGCGCGACGTGAGCTTCACGCGGCCGCGGCTCGGCGAGCGCATCGACCCGACGTGCGCCTGAAAGCCGTGCATCTTGATCGCATTCGAACCGTTGTAGTTGATCGCAACCGGCAGGAAGTGATACTGGATGTTCGGCCATAGGTCGTCGTCGCGCGTGCGGATAAAGCCGCCCGCTTCGAACTGGTTGCTCGCGCCAATGCCCGTGCCGTTCAGCATCCATTCGAGTCCGATGGCCGGCTGGTTCCACCACTGCAACGCGGGGTAGAGCGACACGGGCTCCTTACACTCGTACTGGATGTACATCTCCAGATGGTCCTGCAGGTTTTCGCCGACACCGGGTAGATCGTGCACGAGCGGCACGTCGAGTTCGCGCAGCCAGGTGGCGCGGCCCACGCCGGAACGCTGCAGCAATTGTGGCGACGCAATCGCACCGCTGCACACCAGCACCTCGCGGCGCGCGTGCGCCTTCATCGCATTGCCGTGATGCAGATACGCGACGCCGACCGCGCGCTTGCCGGAGAACAACACGCGGTCGGTGACGGCGTGTGTGACGATGGTCAGATTGGCCCGCGTTTTCGCGCGGTCCAGATAGCCGCGTGCCGTGCTCGCGCGCCGGCCGTTAGCCGTGACCGTGCGATCCATCGGGCCGAAACCCTCCTGCTGGTAGCCGTTCAGATCGTCCGTGCGCGGAAAGCCTGCCTGTACCCCGGCTTCGACCATCGCCGCGAAGAGCGGATTGTTGCCGGGCTTGCTCGTGGTGACATGCACCGGGCCGTCGCCGCCGTGGTACGGGTTCGGGCCAACGTCGCGCGTTTCGGCCTTGCGGAAATAGGGCAGGCAGTCCAGATAGGTCCAGTTTTCCAGACCGGGTTGAGCGGCCCAGCCATCGTAATCGAGCGCATTGCCGCGGATATAGCACATGCCGTTGATGAGCGACGATCCGCCGAGCCCCTTGCCGCGGCCGCATTCCATGCGCCGGTTGTTCATATGCGGCTCGGGGTCGGTTTCGTAGGCCCAGTTGTAGCGACGCCCTTGCAGCGGATACGCGAGCGCGGCGGGCATCTGCGTGCGGAAATCGAAGCGGTAGTCGGGGCCGCCCGCTTCGAGCAGCAGCACGGTCACGTCCTGGTCCTCGGTCAGGCGCGAGGCGAGCACATTGCCCGCCGAACCCGCGCCCACGATGATGTAGTCGTATTCGTTCGCAGCCATCGTCAACACTCCTTAGAACACGGGTTGATACGGACCGAGTTCGACCTGCACCGACTTGATGCGCGTGTAATGCTCGAGCGTGGTAATGCCGTTCTCGCGGCCCACGCCGGATTGCTTGTAGCCGCCCACCGGCATTTCGGCGGGCGATTCGCCCCACGTATTGATCCAGCAGATGCCCGCTTCCAGACGATGAATCACACGATGCGCGCGCGCGAGGTTCTCCGTCACGACACCCGCGGCGAGGCCGTAAGCCGTATGGTTCGCTCGCGCGATAGCTTCGTCTTCGTCGTCGAAAACGAGAATGCTCATGACCGGCCCGAAAATTTCTTCGCGCACGATGCGCATATCGTCGTGGCAATCGGTGAACACCGTCGGCTCGACGTATTGGCCTTGGCCGAAATGACCTTCGGTGAGACGCTTGCCGCCCGCGGCGAGACGCGCGCCTTCCTGAATGCCGCTTTCGATATACCCAAGCACTTTCTGCAACTGCGCGGCGCTTACGAGCGGGCCGAAGTTGGTGGCGGCCTCGGTGGGCGCGCCCACACGAATGCGTTTCACGCGTTCCAGCACCAGTGCTTCGAAGCGCTCCCGCACGCCGCGTTGCACGAAGACGCGCGTGCCGTTGGTGCAGACCTGGCCGGAGCTGAAGAAGTTGGCGCTCATCGCAATGTCGGCGGCGCGTTCGAGGTTGGCGTCGTCGAATACGACGAGGGGCGACTTGCCGCCGAGTTCCATCGTCACTTCCTTGAGCGACGACGCGCCCGCCAGCGACATCACCTTCTTGCCCGTTTCCACGCCGCCCGTGAATGACACTTTCGCGATGTCCGGATGCGCGGCGAGCATGGCGCCGACTCGTCCATCGCCTTGTACGACGTTGAATACGCCCGCCGGCACGCCGGCTTCCGTATAGATCTCAGCGAGTTTCAACGCCGACAATGGCGTGATTTCGCTCGGCTTGAAGATCATCGCATTGCCCGCCGCCAACGCGGGCGCCGACTTCCAGCACGCGATCTGGATCGGGTAGTTCCATGCGCCGATGCCCGCGCAGACGCCGAGCGGTTCGCGCCGCGTATAGACGAACGAGCTCGGCCGCAGCGGAATCTGCTGCCCTTCAATGGCGGTGGCGAGGCCCGCGTAGTACTCGATCACGTCGGCGCCGGTGACGATATCCACCGCGAGGGTTTCCGCGATCGGCTTGCCGGTGTCGCGCGTTTCGAGCGCGGCGAGCTCGTCGTTGCGCTCGCGCAGAAGCTCGACCGCGCGGCGCAGAATGCGCGATCGCTGCATGGCCGTGAGCGCGGCCCACTCGCGTTGGCCCTCGTGCGCGGATTGCACCGCGCGATCGACGTCGGCGGCCGTGGCCTGCTGCACGCTCGCGAGCGTTTCGCCGGTGGCGGGGTCGAGCGTGTCGAAGGTTTCTCCGCTGGTGGCGTCGACATAAGCGCCGCCGATGTAGAGACGTTGCGTTGCGAATACCGCCATCACTTGCTCCTTTTTGAAGACGTTGCCGGTCCGGCGGCGCGCTCAGGCGCGCGATCAGTTGCGAGAATCAGTCACGCGATGACTCGCGTGACGCAAGGACCAGGTCGATATAGTCGTTGGCGAGGCGCATGGCCGCCCGGGTGTCGAACGGTTCGCCCGAAAGCGCACCGCGCAGCCACAGTCCGTCGATCAGCGCGGCCAGCCCGCTTGCCGCGCGGCGGGCGGCCAGGCGGGGCATCGCTTTGGAAAAATCCGCGCACAGGTTCGAATTCAGACGGCGCGTGTTTACGTACTGCAACCGGCGCAATTGCGGCTTGTGCATGCTCTCGGACCAGAACGCGAGCCAGGTTTTCATGACCGGGCCGCTGGTCTGCCCGATATCGAAATTCGCGGCGACCACGGCGCGCAGCTTCGAGCGCGGGTCGGCTTTCGTGGCGCGGCGCCGGCGCGCGGTGGCTTGCCACAGATCGCGCAGCACGTGGCGCATGGTGGCTTCGAGCAGCCCGTCCTTGTCGCCGAAGTAGTGGCTGACGATGCCGGTGGAAATGCTCGCGCGCTGCGCCACCGAGGCGAGCGTGGCTCCCGCGAGACCGGTTTGGTCGATGGTGAGCAGCGTGGCGTCGATCAGTTGCGCGCGGCGGATTTCGCGCATTCCGAGTTTGGGCATGGTGCAGAGGGCCAGGGGCCGGCAGCGTCGTTCGATGGGCCATACTAGTTTTTTTATATTGAACGGTCAATCAATAAAAAAGCGGTTGCGTCCCTACGGATGCGGGTGACGCCGTTCGTGTCGGTTCCGGCCAAACCCATGTCGCGTTCGATACATGTGCTTTGTTCAGCGGGCGCTACGCTCGTTGAACGGCGTGCCGCATTCAGCGTTTATTCAACTGAACGACCCGGGCGCGCCGCTCACGAGACATGGAGACAATCAATGAGCAGCAATCGCGGCGTCGTGTATCTAGGGCAGGGCAAGGTGGAAGTGCAGTCGATCGACTATCCGAAGATGGTCGATCCGCGTGGCCGGGCGATCGGCCACGGTGTGATCCTGAAGGTGGTAAGCACGAATATTTGCGGCTCCGATCAGCACATGGTGCGCGGCCGCACGACCGCCGAGGTCGGCCTCGTGCTCGGCCACGAAATTACCGGCGAGGTGATCGAAGTGGGCCGCGACGTGGAAACGCTGCAGATTGGAGATCTCGTTTCAGTGCCGTTCAACGTGGCCTGCGGGCGCTGCCCGACCTGCAAGTCGCAGCACACCGGCGTGTGCCTGAACGTGAATCCGTCGCGCGCGGGCGGCGCTTATGGCTACGTGGACATGGGCGGCTGGATTGGCGGCCAGGCGGAATACGTGATGGTGCCGTATGCCGACTTCAACCTGCTGAAATTCCCCGACCGTGATCAGGCGATGGCAAAAATCCGCGACCTCACGTGTCTATCGGACATTCTGCCGACTGGCTATCACGGCGCGGTGATGGCGGGCGTGAAGCCGGGCGCGACGGTCTATATCGCGGGCGCGGGGCCGGTGGGCATGGCGGCGGCCGCTTCGGCGCGCCTCCTGGGCGCGGCCTGCACGATAGTCGGCGACATGAACGAGGCGCGTCTTGCGCATGCGCGCAAGATGGGTTTCCAGACCATCGACCTCTCAAAGGACGCCACGCTCGGCGAGCAGATCGAACAGATTCTCGGCAAGCCTGAAGTGGATTGCGCGGTGGACTGCGTCGGCTTCGAGGCGCACGGCCATGGCAGCAGCGGCTCGCACGAGGAAGCGCCCGCCACCGTCCTCAACTCGCTGATGGAAATCACGCGGGCCGCGGGTGCGATCGGCATTCCCGGCCTCTATGTGACGGACGACCCCGGCGCCGCCGATGCCGCCGCGCGCAAGGGTAGCCTGAGCATCCGCTTCGGACTGGGCTGGGCCAAGTCGCACTCGTTCCATACCGGGCAAACGCCGGTGATGAAGTACAACCACAACCTGATGCAGGCGATCTTGTGGGACCGCTTGCCGATCGCGGACATCGTCAATGTGACGGTTGTGTCGCTAGATCAGGCGCCGGATGGTTATCGCCAGTTCGATGGCGGCGCGCCGAGGAAGTTTGTGATCGACCCGCATGGGCTGTTGAAGGCGGCTTGATCGGGAGGTGAAGCGCGAACGGGACTGCGTGAGCAGTCCCGTTCGCGTTAGGTCAGGTAAGTCATCAGCCAGGTCATCAAGCAGCAATCTGCCGGCAAATGACCTCAAGCCGCCATGACCGGCGCCGCGGCCAGCGACGGCGCCTGCCTGCGCCGCTCGCGCGTAGGCGCCGTACCGAACGCATCGCGATAGCTCTTCGAGAAGTGGCAAGCCGACTGGAAGCCGCACGCCATCGTAATGTGCATGATCGACATGTCGGTTTGCAGCAGCAGCTCACGTGCGCGCCGCAGGCGCAGCGTCAGATAGTAATGCGTGGGCGTCATGCCCAGATGTTCGCGGAAGAGGCGCTGCAATTGTCGCTGCGACATGCCGGCGAGCCGCGCGAGTTCTTCGCGCGAGAGCGGCTCTTCGATGTTGTTCTCCATCAGCGCGATCACTTCGAAGAGCGACTTGTTGGCCGATCCCAGCCGTGCCACCAGTGGCATCTTCTGTTGCGCACTGGTATCTCGCACATGCTCGACGATGAACTGCTCGGCGATCTGCGTGACGCGCGCGGTGCCGACGCGCGGCGCGATCAGGTTGAGCATCATGTCGAGCGGCGCCACGCCGCCCGTGCACGTGACGCGATCGCGATCGACCACGAACAGCTCTTTCAGAAAGCGCGTGTCGGGAAACTCTTCCTTGAGCGCCGACATGTTCTCCCAGTGAA
Source organism: Paraburkholderia sp. (assembly GCA_036383775.1). GTDB lineage: Bacteria > Pseudomonadota > Gammaproteobacteria > Burkholderiales > Burkholderiaceae > Paraburkholderia. The sequence continues at coordinate 28,724 of DASVNP010000219.1, forward strand.
TCGCGCATGCGTAACCCGCCAGCAAACCGGCGCGCGCCAGCGCATAGGTGCCGGTGCACAGGCTGCCCAGCACGCAGCCCATGCGAGCAAAGCGGCGCAGTGCCGAGAGATGCGTAGGCGTGGTGGCGTGCTGCACGTCGATGCCGCCCACCACGAACACGATATCGGGCTGGCCGACGCACTCGACCGGCCCGGTGTCGACCGACAGGCCATTGCTCGCCGTGACCGGACCGCCCTCGGGGCTCACGATCGACCAGCGGTAAAGCGTTTGTCCCGTCAGGTAGTTCGCCATGCGCAGCACTTCGATCGCGTTGGTGAACGCGATCATCGTGAAGTTGGGAAGCGGCATGAATGCGAAATGCGACAGCGACGCCGTTCGATCGGTGGACATGTGGGGAATGATTCCTTCGAATCTGTAATGTCGCGCGGGGCGACTTATGCAATTTTGAGGACGAGCGCAACTAGCATGCCATCAGGCTAAACCCTCAGTTGCCCGCCGATCGGGTTGGATAGCTAAACAACCGGCACCAGAAAAGCGCTGCGGCGGCGCGCTCACGCACCTGAACCGCGCACGAGGTTCAGGTGCGGTGCAGCATGAGCGCCCTGGAGCGAACGATCGTTCGACAGGCATGGAACCAGGTACGGATCGCGTCCACGCCGACTTGTCGAAAAAGGACGTGTATGGCGGAAAAGGCAAAGAACGCGTCTGAATTCATAAATTGACGCGCAGGGCGAGCGTCAAGAATAGACCCATGCAAACCGGCAGCAGCGGGGCACACAGCGGGGCACAAGTCAGCCCCAGGCGCCGCTTCCGGCCCTCCGTCAACGACTTCACGGACCTTCCATGTCGAACCCGAATCCCTTCTTCGAAGACTCGCTGGCCACGCGCGATACGGCGGTGCGCGGCGCCATGCTGAAAGAACTCGAGCGGCAGCAGTCGCAAGTCGAGCTGATCGCGTCGGAAAACATCGTGTCGCGCGCGGTGCTCGAAGCGCAAGGCTCGGTGCTGACCAACAAGTATGCGGAAGGGTATCCGGGCAAGCGTTACTACGGCGGTTGCGAATACGTCGACGTGATCGAAACGCTCGCGCTCGATCGCATCAAGCAGCTCTTCAACGCGAAGTTCGCCAACGTGCAGCCGCATTCGGGTGCGCAGGCCAACGGCGCGGTGATGCTCGCGCTGGTCAAGCCGGGCGACACGGTGCTTGGCATGTCGCTCGACGCGGGCGGCCATCTGACTCACGGCGCGAAGCCGGCGCTGTCGGGCAAGTGGTTCAACGCCGTGCAGTACGGCGTCCAGCGCGACACGATGCTGATCGACTATGAGCAGATCGAGGAACTCGCGCAGCAGCATAAGCCCGCGCTGCTGATCGCCGGCTTCTCGGCTTATCCGCGGGCCCTGGATTTCGCGCGGCTGCGGGCGATTGCCGATAGCGTCGGCGCCAAGCTGATGGTGGACATGGCGCATATCGCCGGCGTGATCGCGGCGGGGCGTCACATGAATCCGGTCGAGCATGCGCATGTGGTCACGTCGACCACGCACAAGACCTTGCGCGGTCCGCGCGGCGGCTTCGTGCTCACGAACGACGAAGAGATCGCCAAGAAAATCAACTCGGCGGTGTTCCCCGGCCTGCAAGGCGGCCCGCTGATGCATGTGATTGCCGGCAAGGCGGTGGCGTTCGGCGAGGCGCTGCAACCTGGGTTCAAGACTTATATCGACAGCGTGCTCGCCAACGCGCAGGCGCTCGGCGACGTGCTGAAGGCGGGCGGCGTCGATCTCGTGACGGGCGGCACGGACAACCATCTGCTGCTGGTCGATCTGCGTCCGAAGGGCCTCAAGGGCAATCAGGTCGAGCAGGCGCTGGAACGCGCGGGCATCACCTGCAACAAGAACGGCATTCCGTTCGACAGCGAGAAGCCGACCGTCACCTCCGGCATTCGCCTCGGCACACCGGCGGGCACGACGCGTGGTTTCGGCGTGAGCGAATTCCGCGACATCGGCCAGTTGATCGTTGAGGTGCTCGAAGCGCTGCGCGAGTCGCCCGAAGGCCATGCCGCCACCGAACAACGCGTGCGCCGCGAGATTTTCGCGCTGTGCGAACGCTTTCCCATCTACTGAGTACGCCTGGAGCATACGATGAGCAATCTGCACGCGAACAGCATCATCATCGACGGTCTGAACATTTCGAAGTTCGAGCGCTCGGTGTTCGAGGACATGCGCAAGGGCGGCGTGACCGCGGTGAACTGCACAGTGTCGGTCTGGGAGAGTTTCCAGAAGACGGTCGACAACATCGCCGAGATGAAGCAGCAGATCCGCGAGTACGGCGAGATCCTCACGCTCGTGCGTACGACCGACGACATTTTCCGCGCGAAAAAAGAGAACAAGACCGGCATCATTTTCGGCTTCCAGAACGCGCATGCTTTCGAGGACAACCTCGGCTATATCGAAGCGTTCAAGGACCTCGGCGTGAACGTGGTGCAGCTTTGCTACAACACGCAGAACCTCGTGGGCACCGGTTGCTATGAGCGCGACGGCGGCCTCTCCGGCTATGGCCGCGAAGTGATTCAGGAGATGAACCGCGTCGGCATCATGGTCGATCTCTCGCACGTGGGCGGCAAGACGTCTTCGGAAGCGATCGCCGCTTCGAAGAAACCCGTGTGTTACTCGCATTGCTGCCCGTCGGGCCTGAAAGAACATCCGCGCAACAAGAGCGACGAGCAGCTCAAGGAGATCGCGGACGCGGGCGGGTTCGTCGGCGTGACGATGTTCGCGCCGTTCCTCAAGCGCGGCCCGGACGCGACCGTCGAAGACTATATCGAGGCGATCGACTACGTGGTGAATCTGATCGGCGAAGACCAGGTTGGCATCGGCACGGACTTCACGCAGGGCTACAGCACTGAGTTCTTCGACTGGATCACGCACGACAAGGGCCGTTATCGCCAGTTGACGAACTTCGGCAAGGTCGTGAATCCGGAAGGCATCCGCACGATCGGCGAGTTTCCCAACCTCACGGCCGCCATGGAGCGCGCGGGGTGGAGCGAGACGCGCATCAGAAAGATCATGGGTGAAAACTGGGTACGGGTGTTTGGCGAAGTCTGGAAGGTTTGATCGACTCGCTTCCCGAACTCATAACTATCCCTGCAAACGGAGCCTCACGATGCAACCTCAACTGCCTATCGACGTCGATGCGAACACCGGCGTCTGGACCACCGACGCATTGCCGATGCTGTACGTGCCGCGTCACTTCTTCACTAATAACCACGTCGCCGTCGAGGAAGCCCTCGGACTCGACACGTATGCCGAGATTCTCTACAAGGCCGGCTACAAGTCCGCGTATTTCTGGTGCGACAAGGAAGCGAAGCAGCACGGCCTTGCGGGCATGGCGGTGTTCGAGCACTACCTGAATCGCCTGTCGCAACGCGGCTGGGGTCTCTTCAAGATCACCGAGGCGGATCCGTCGAGCTCGCGCGCCCGCATCGAGTTGCGTCACTCGTCGTTCGTGCTGGCGCAGCCGGGCAAGACCGGCAAGCTTTGCTACATGTTCGCGGGCTGGTTCGCGGGCGCGATGGACTGGGTCAACGACACCGCGCCGGATGCCGCGCGCAAGGGCCCGCCGTCGCATTCGAGAGAAGCGCGCTGCGCGGCCGAAGGCCACGAATATTGCGTGTTCGAAGTGTCGCCGCTCGCGTCATAACAACGCACATAGCCTATTCATTCCGAGGTCGATCGCGATGCGTTACCCGAACCTTTTCAAGCCTCTCACGCTCAACAAGCTGACGTTGCGCAACCGCATTGTCAGCACCGCGCACGCGGAGGTCTATGCGGAACCGGGCGGCCTGCCTGGCGACCGTTATATCCGTTACTACGAAGAGAAGGCCAAGGGCGGCGTGGGTCTGGCCGTATGCGGCGGTTCGAGCCCGGTGTCGATCGACAGCCCGCAAGGCTGGTGGAAGTCGGTGAATCTTTCTACCGACAAGATTATCGATCCGCTGGCGCGGCTCGCCGAGGCGATGCACACGCATGGCGCGAAGATCATGATTCAGGCCACGCACATGGGACGCCGCTCGGCGTTTCATGGCGAGCATTGGCCGCATCTGATGTCGCCTTCCGGCGTGCGTGAGCCGGTGCATCGCGGCAACGCGAAGATCATCGAAGTGGAAGAGATTCGCCGCATCATCAGCGACTTTGCGGCGGCCGCGAAACGCGTGAAGGATGCCGGCATGGATGGCATCGAAATCTCGGCGGCGCACCAGCACCTGATCGATCAGTTCTGGAGCCCGCGTACCAACTTCCGTACCGACGAATGGGGCGGTTCGCTCGAAAACCGCCTGCGTTTCGGCACGGAAGTGCTGAAGGCGGTACGTGAAGCGGTAGGCGCGGATTTCTGCGTGGGCTTGCGGATGTGCGGTGACGAGTTCCACGAAGACGGGCTCGATCACGAGCAGCTCAAGGAAATCGCCCAGGCCATGAGCGAATCCGGCCTGATCGATTACCTCGGCGTGATCGGCTCGGGTGCGGACACGCACAACACGCTCGCCAACTGCATGCCGCCAATGGCGCTGCCGCCCGAGCCGTTCGTGCATCTCGCGGCGGGCATCAAGTCGGTGGTGAAGCTGCCGGTCATGCACGCGCAGAGCATTCGCGACGCGGGCCAGGCCGAGCGCCTGCTGGCGAGCGGCATGGTCGACCTGGTCGGCATGACGCGCGCCCAGATCGCCGATCCGCATATGGTCATCAAGATCCGCGATGGCCGCGAGGACGAAATCAAGCAGTGCGTCGGCGCGAACTATTGCATCGACCGGCAGTACAACGGGCTCGACGTGCTGTGCGTGCAGAACGCGGCAACTTCGCGCGAAGCCACCATGCCGCACGTGATCGCGAAGACTCGCGGGCCGAAGCGCAAGGTGGTCGTAGTGGGTGCGGGGCCTGCCGGGTTGGAAGCGGCGCGTGTCGCGAAGTCGCGCGGTCACGACGTGGTGTTGTTCGAGAAGAACGACTATGTCGGCGGCCAGATCATGCTGGCAGCGAAGGCCCCGCAGCGCGAACAGATGGCGGGCATCGTGCGCTGGTTCGACATGGAGACGAAGCGTCTCGGCGTGGACCGCCGCCTCGGTGTCGCCGCCGACGAGCAGACCATCATGGCCGAGAAGCCGGACATCGTCGTGCTGGCCACGGGCGGTTCGTCGTTCACGTCACAGGTGGCGGCGTGGGGCGTCGAGGAAGGCCTCGCTGTGAGTTCGTGGGATGTGCTCTCGGGCAAGGTCGAACCGGGCAAGAACGTGCTGGTGTATGACGGCGTGAGCACGCACGCCGGCGCCGGCGTGGCCGAGTTCATGTCGAGCCGCGGCTCGAACGTCGAAATCGTGACGCCGGACGTGACGGTGGCCGACGACGTCGGCGGCACCACGTTCCCGATCTTCTACCGGCGCCTGTACGCGCAAGGCGTGATCCATACGCCGAATTACTGGCTCGACAAGGTCTATGAGGAAGACGGCAAGAAGATCGCCGTGATCCGCAACGAGTACACCGAGGAGCAGGAAGAGCGCGCGGTCGATCAGGTGGTAATCGAGAACGGCAGCACGCCGAACGACGAACTCTACTGGAAGCTCAAGCCGGAGTCGGTGAATCACGGCCAGGTCGACGTCCATAAGCTGTTCGCCTCGGAACCGCAGCCTTCGCTTAGCGAGGAACTCGGCAACGGCCGCTTCCTGCTGTTCCGTGTTGGCGACTGCATCTCGATGCACAACATTCACGGCGCGATCTACGACGCGCTGCGCCTTTGCAAGGATTTCTGACGATGAGCCCCGTGTTTGTCATCACCGTCCTGTTGTGGTTGTCGATGGCGGGTCTCGCGTTCGCGCTCTTCAAACGCGCGGCTTACTGGCGCGAAGGCCGCGCCACGGCGGCGGGCGCCTACGGCTGGGCCAATCTGCTGGCGATTCCGAAGCGTTACTTCGTCGATCTGCATCATGTGGTGGCGCGCGATCCGTACATCGCCAGAACGCACGTGGCGACGGCGGGCGGCGCGATCCTCGCGATGGCGCTGGTGTTCGTCAACTACGGTCTGGCGATCTACTCGCCGTGGCTCGACAAGCTGATCTTCCTCGCCGCGCTCGTGATGCTGGCCGGTGCGGCTTTCGTCTGGCGTCGCCGCCATGGCGCCAAAGCGGTGCCGGCGAGGCTCTCGCGCGGGCCTTGGGATCATCTGTCGCTGTTGCTCGGATCGTTCGCGCTCGGGCTCGCACTGTTTATCGCGCTGCCTGCCGCGGCGATGTCCGGCGCGCTGGCCGTTGTGGTCGCGATGCTGATTGCGGCCGGTGCGTTCGCGATGACGTTCGGCGCGGCGCGCGGCGGCCCGATGAAGCATGCGCTCGCCGGTCTGCTGCACCTCGCGTTTCATCCGCGTCAGGAACGCTTTGCCGAGCGCAATGACCGCGACGTGGTGCCGCCGACGGCATTGAAAGCGCCGCTGCTCGACGCGAAGGAATACGGCGTCGGCAAGCCGGTCGAGTTTCGCTGGAACCAGTTGCTCAGTTTCGATGCGTGCGTGCAGTGCGGCAAGTGCGAAGCGGCCTGTCCCGCGTTCGCCGCCGGTCAGCCGCTCAATCCGAAGAAGCTGATTCAGGATCTGGTGACGGGCATGGTGGGCGGCACGGACGCGCACTACGCGGGTAGCCCCACGCCGGGCATTCCGCTCGGCAAGCATGGCGGTGCGCCGGACAAGCCGCTGATCTCCAGCCTGATCGAAGCGGACACGCTGTGGTCCTGCACGACCTGCCGCGCCTGCGTGCAGGAGTGCCCGATGCTGATCGAGCATGTGGACGCGATCGTCGATATGCGCCGCAACCAGACGCTGGTCGAGGGCATCGTGCCGGGCAAGGGGCCGGTCACGCTCGCCAATCTACGCGAGACGGGCAGTTCGAACGGCTACGACATCGGCGCGCGTTATGACTGGGCCGTCGATCTGCAGGTGCAGGTCGCGCAGCCGGGGCGCCCGGTGGACATCCTGCTGATCGCCGGCGAAGGCGCTTTCGACATGCGCTATCAGCGCACGCTGCGCGCGCTGGTCAAAGTGCTGAACCGCGCGGGCGTCGACTATGCGGTGCTGGGCGGCGTGGAAACCGATACCGGCGACACGGCCCGGCGTCTCGGCGACGAAGCCACGTTCCAGCAACTTGCGCACAAACTGATGGGCACGCTGTCGCAGTACGCCTTCCGCAAGATCGTGACCGCGGACCCGCACGTGCTGCATAGCCTGCGCAACGAGTATCGCGCGCTGGGCGGGTTCTACGAAGTGCAGCACCACACCGCGCTGATCGAAGAACTGGTCGCGAGCGGCAAACTGACGCCGCGCGCTGTCGCCGCCTTCGCCGAACGCAAGATCACGTATCACGACCCGTGCTATCTCGGCCGCTATAACGGTGAGACGGAAGCGCCGCGCCGCCTGCTGAAAACTATCGGCATCAAGGTCGTGGAGATGGAGCGCAATGGCTTGCGTGGACGCTGCTGCGGCGGTGGCGGCGGTGCGCCGTTGACCGACATTCCGGGCAAGCAGCGCATTCCGGACATCCGGATCGGCGACGCGAAGGCGGTGGGCGCGGAGATCGTCGCCGTGGCTTGCCCGAATTGCACGGCGATGCTCGAAGGCGTGGTCGGCGCACGTCCGGAAGTGCTGGACGTTGCCGAACTGGTTGCAGCGGCGCTGGAGTAACGCGATGAATACGCTAAAACGAATCGAACCGCGCCGGCCGTTCACGATCACGGCGCAAGGACTCAGGCGCATCACGCTAGGCGCCACGGGTGTTGCCGGCTCGCCAGAGATGGCGGTGCACGGCGTCGCGCATCGGGAGCAGGCCAAACCACGCCGCACGACGAGCGCGCCGCTACGCGTCATGCTGGTGGCGGCCCACGCGGACCGCGGCGCGCTCGATGATCACGCACGCCAGACGCTGGCCGGCGCCGCCTTGCTGGCCGACGCCGCCACCGAAGTCGTGCTGCTCGTGTTCGGCGAATTCGGCGGGGATGCGGCCGCGCTCGGCGCCGACAAGCTGATCGAATTGCCGATGTTCGACCGGCGCACCTTTGCGCCTGAAGATGAACTGAACGCGCTGGCCGCATGTGTGGCGGCTTATGCGCCAGCGCACATTTTCCTGCCCGATAACGCAACGGGCGATGGCGACCTCGGCCGCCGTTACGCCGCCGCTGCGAATGCAAGCGTCGCGACGCATGTCGTCGAGATCGATACCGCACACGTGGCGGCTTATGTTCAGTCGAATACAGCGTTCGCCGCGCGGGCGCTGCCCGAAGTCGTGCTGCTCGCGCCCAATGCCGTCAATCCGGCCTTGCCGTTTGTCGGTGCGGGCGAGCGGGTCATGTGGCGCTTCGACGGCGAGGCCGCCGCGTCGACAGGCAAGGTCCGCGATCTGGGTATCGAGGAAATCGACGCCGCGCAACTGGCGCTCGAAGAAGCGGATTTCATCGTCTCGGCGGGCAACGGCGTGAGCGATGTGCCGGCGTTCGAGCGGCTCGCGGCCACACTGGGGGCGGCGATAGGCGCAAGCCGTGTCGCGGTGGACGACGGCAAATTCACGCGCGACAAGCAGATCGGCGCGACCGGCAAGACCGTCGAAGCGAGCGTCTATATCGCCTTCGGCATTTCCGGCGCGGTGCAGCATCTGCAAGGCATCAAGGATTGCCGGCACGTGATCGCGGTGAATCTCGACGCAAGCGCGCCGATCGCCAAACGCGCCAATCTGACCGTGATCGCCGACGCGCAGGAAACCATCGCGGCGCTCAACGAAGCGGCGGCCGCGGCACGCACGGCGCGCGGCACCGGCGCCGCGTTATTGAACTCAACGGTTGTGGCTGAAGGAGCGCTCGCATGAAAATCGCCGTGCTGGTTTCCGTGGGGCGTCATCCGGTGAGCGGCACCGCGCGCTACAGCCGCAACGACGCGGCCGCGCTGACCATGGCGCTCTCGCTCGCCAGAACCCACAAAGCGACGCTCGACGTGCTGCACGCGGGCGATTCCTCCAACCCCGCGCTGAAGGAGTACCTCGCGTTGGGTGCGGGCTCGGTCGAGGTACTGGAGATCGCCGCCGCAACGCCTGATATGCAAGCGGATGCCGCAGCGCTGCTGGCCGCCCGCCTGCGCGGCTACGACCTCGTTCTGACCGGCACCCGTGCGGAAGGCGCGTTCGACAGCGGCATGCTGCCGTATCGCGTCGCCAATGCGCTGAATATGCCGCTGGTCGGTGCCGCCGTCGACGTGACGCTGCGAGACGGCTGCGCTCAGGTTCGCCAATTCATGCCGAAAGGCTTGCGCCGTCGCGTGGAAGTGCAGTTGCCCGCGCTGATTGCCGTGCATCCGCTGGCCAGCGCCGCGCCGACTTACGCCTATGCGCGCTTGCGCGAAGGCACGATCCGCCCGATCGCCACGCAAGCCACACAAACCACGAGTCACCCCGACGACCTCGCCTGGACAGTCAGTCCGGCCACCGCCAAGCCGGTGCGTCTCGCCGCCGCCGAAAAGCGCTCCGGGCACGCTCGCATGCTCTCGGCGACCACCACCGAGAGTCGTGGCGGCAGCGTCGTAATTGAAGGGAGTTCCGTCGAAAAAGCACAAGTGATACTCGCGTATTTGCGCGAGCATCAACTCGTGGATTACTGATTTCCGGTTCGGGCCAGCATGCGACCAGGAGGGCCTGGCGCGGCGCCAGACGTGACACGCAACGGAGCACACAATGAAAGTTTCGGCAGACGTTCGCGCAATGATCGAACGCCGTAAGAAGGATCACACCCTCGAAGCGCCGTTTTATACGAGCGAGGACATTTTCGCGCTCGACATGGAAGCGATCTTCCGGCAGCACTGGATTCAGGTGGCCGTGGAGCCGGACGTGCCGGAACCGGGCGACTACATCACGGTGGAACTCGGCCACGACTCGATCCTGATCGTGCGCGACGACGACATGCAGGTGAGGGCGTTTCATAACGTCTGCCGCCATCGCGGTTCGCGCCTGTGCAATACCGACAAAGGCTCGCTCGGCAATATCGTCTGTCCGTACCATAGCTGGACATATAACCTGAACGGCGATCTGATGTTCGCCGAACACATGGGCGAGCAGTTCGACCGTTGCAAGCATAGCCTGAAGAAGGTGCACGTCGAGAATCTCGCGGGCCTCATCTTCATTTGCCTCGCTGACACGCCGCCCGCCGACTTCGGCGTGATGCGCGCGGCGATGGAGCCGTATCTGCTGCCGCACGATCTGGCGAGCTGCAAGATCGCCGCTTCGATCGACATTATCGAAGAAGGCAACTGGAAGCTCACGATGGAGAACAATCGCGAGTGCTATCACTGCGTCGCGAACCATCCCGAGCTGACCATTTCGCTCTACGAATACGGCTTCGGCTATCAGCGCACGCCCGCCAACGAAGAAGGCATGGCGGCGTTCGAAGAGACGGTGGTGCGCCGCACCGCGCAATGGGAGGCGATGAACCTGCCATCGGCGGAGATCGAGCGGCTTGCCGATCTGGTCACGGGATTCCGCACGCAACGTTTGCCACTCGATCGCGATGGCGAATCGCAGACGCTCGACGCGAAAGTGGCATCGAAGAAATTGCTCGGCGGTTTCGAGCAAGCCGATCTCGGCGGCCTGTCGTTCTGGACGCAGCCGAATTCGTGGCACCACTTCATGAGCGACCACATTGTCAGCTTCTCCGTTATCCCGCTGTCGGCGGGCAAGACGCTGGTGCGCACCAAGTGGCTCGTGCACAAGGACGCCCGCGAGGGTATCGACTACGACGTGAACAATCTGACGGCAGTGTGGCGCGCAACGAACGACCAGGACCGCGCGCTCGTCGAATACTCGCAACGCGGCGCAAGCAGCAGCGCGTACGAGCCGGGTCCGTACTCACCGTTCACGGAAGGTCTCGTGGAGAAGTTCTGCGAGTGGTACATCGGCCGCATGGCGGATTACAGCAATGCCCCTCAAACTCAGGACAGCGGCGACAGCGATGGAGCCGCGCCGGATTCGCACGGCGAAAAAGTCGTGTCCTTCATGCGCTAAGCGCAACAGCGCAATCAGGAGCGGGAGAATTCAATGATGCGCGATCAGGCGACGCTTCATCTCAGCCCAGAACCGGCCTCGGACCACGTTGCCAGTCGCGTCACGCAGGCGCGGTTCTGGGAAGCCTTGCCGGTGCGCTGGAACAGCGATACGGACGAGACGCTGGTGTGCTGCCAGGTGCGCCAGGAAACGCACGACGTGAAGAGCTTCTTCTTTCGCGCGCCGTCCGAACGGGCGTTCGTGTTCGAGCCGGGGCAGTTCATCACATTAGAGCTGGAGATAGACGGCGAGCCGATCAATCGCTGCTATACGATCTCCTCGCCGCCGACGCGCCCGCATACGATCTCGATCACGGTGAAGCGCGTGCCGGGCGGCAAGGTCTCGAACTGGCTGCACGACCATTTGCATGCCGGCGCCGAGGTGCGCGTGCTTGGGCCTTCTGGCGAGTTCACCTGTGCGCGGCATCCGGCGCGCAAGTTTCTGTTCCTGTCGGCCGGCTCGGGCATTACGCCGTTGATGTCGATGAGCCGCGCGCATCACGAACTGGGTGAAGACAGCGATATCGTGTTCGTGCACAGCGCTCGAACGCCGGACGACATCATTTTTGCGCGCGAACTCGATCTGATCGCTTCGAATCAGGCGCATTTCCGCACGGCGTTTGTTTGCGAGCGGCTTGGCGCGCGCACCAATTGGCCAGGCGTGACCGGGTTTCTGACGCTGCCGCTGCTCAAGCTGATCGCGCCGGATTTCCTGGAGCGGGAGATTTTCACCTGCGGTCCCGCGCCGTATATGCAAGCCGTGCGCAATTTGCTGGATGAGGGCGGTTTCGATCGCCGTCACTATCATGAGGAGAGCTTTTCGTTCGGGGCTGTCAGCGAGGTGGCGGCGCCGTTGAGTATCGCGCACGTCGTGGATGCAATTCCGAACGCAAAAGCCGACGCTGGCTCGACCGTGCCTGTGGCGGCGGCTGCAGAGAGTCTGGGCGAGGCCCGTGCAGAAGAAGCGCTCGCGTTCGCCCCGGCAGTCGTGCCGGTCGATACGGAAACGCGCTTCAAAGTGAGCTTTGCCAAGAGCAACCGCGAGATCGAGTGCGGCAGCGGCCAGCATGTGCTCGACGCCGCGAAGAAAGCCGGCGTGCGGCTGCCGGCGTCGTGCACGCAGGGCATGTGCGGGACGTGCAAGGTCAAGCTGGTATCGGGCGAAGTCGCGATGAAGCATGCCGGCGGCATCCGCCAGCGTGAGATTGATCAGGGCATGGTGCTGTTGTGCTGCAGCAAGCCGTTGAGCGATCTCGTCGTCGATAAGTAAGACGAGAGGCGCGGCCGCCCTGGCGCACGAGGTCGCGCGCGGACAACTGGATGTCGGAAAACAACGCTACACGGCAATTCTGGCTGGCGATTCTAAATGCGCAATGGGTTGTTTTTGAAGGCAAACAGTAGACGGGCAAACGGGTGAAAGGGAGAGTGGCGATGAGACTGATCAGTAAGATATTCATGTTGAGCGCCTTGAGCGCGGCGCTTGCGGCAAGCAGCGTAAGTGTGTCGGCCGATACCAAACCGACCATCAAAATCGGTTACGTGGAAGGCTGGGACGATAGCGTGGCGACCTCGAACGTGGCTGCACGCGTGATCGAAAAGCGTCTCGGCTATCAGGTGCAACTTGTGCCGGTGGCGGCCGGCGTGATGTGGCAGGGCGTGGCGCGTGGCGACCTCGACGCGACGCTCTCCGCATGGCTGCCGGTCACGCACGGCGCGTACTGGAACAACTTCAAGGACAAGGTGGTCGATCTTGGCCCGAACTTCAACGATGCGAAGATTGGCCTGATCGTGCCTGAGAACGTCGACGTGACGAGCGTGGCCGACCTCCAGGCGAAGAAGTCGGAGTTCGGCGCGCGTATTGTCGGTATCGACGCCGGCGCGGGCGTGATGCAGAAAACCAGCGAAGCGATCAAGGCGTACGGACTCGACTATCAGTTGATGCCGAGCTCGGGCAGTGCGATGACCGCGGAGCTGGCGCGCTCGGAAGCGGCGAGCAAGCCGATCATCGTGACGGGCTGGAAGCCGCACTGGATGTTCGCGAAGTACAAGCTCAAATTCCTCGAGGATCCGAAGAAGGTCTTCGGCGAAGCGGAGCACGTGGATAGCGTCGTGAATCCGGAACTGGAAAAGAAGGCGCCGACGGTCGTCGCGTTTCTCAAGAAGTTTCAGTGGAAGCCGGGTGAGATCGACAGTGTGATGCTGTCCACGCAAAACGGCGAGAAGCCGACCGCTGCCGCTGATGCGTGGATCGCCTCGCATGGGGATCGGGTGGATAGCTGGGTGAAGTGATGCAGTTGTTCGTGTGAGCAGATTGCCGCTTTGAGGAAGCGGCAATCGTCGAAGATAAAAGCCCCGACTTGCGCGGGTTTTTATACATATTGGGCACTATTCTGCCATCCGAACAATTCGCCATATCAGACAGAAATTGTTGAATGTCAAATCAACGCGTCATCGTGATGCGTCGCAGGTAGCGTCGTGACATTTCTTTGCATGAATTCAGACTGTGGCTAATTGACGTTGCTTGTTGGGCCGTCGTAGCGTGGTGCGACCTTATTTAAACAGGAGCGCACCGTATCCATGACGAGCAATCCCGCTTCGAATACACCGCAGACATCGCAACCGTCAGGCGCACGCCTCAAGCAACTGGCGTTCGCCTTTCCATTTCTCCGCAAGGCGCAAGGCAGTGCCGGGGCATCAGCCCCATTCACCGATGAGCACGACATCTACCGGTTGCTCGCCGCGAGCGAGCCGTCCGGCTCGTATCTCGTCAGCCGCAAGGGCATGTGGCACGGCGGGATTCACATCACGGAGGCTGGCGCGGGGCTGGCGTTGGACCTTGACGCCGGATTGCGCTGCATTGCGGATGGCGTGCTGATCGCCTGGCGCGCCAACAAGGACTACCCGGTCAGCGCAGTGGCCGTGGAAGGCAGTAACGTGCCGTTTCAGGCTCCCTACAGTACGGGCTTTGCGCTGGTGCGCCACGAGATGGAGTTTCCTCGTGACACGAAGCTGACGTTCTACAGCCTGTACATGCACCTGATGTCTAACGCGGACTACGACCGCAACTTCCCGAAGCGGCAGAAACCGGCGTACTGGTCGCGCCAGTGGCTGGTCACACAGTATGCACGGGACAGACCACTACCGGGGCGCGCTGGTCAGGCCGCGGACCCGTCACAGGTGGGTCTGTATGTACGCAGGACCCCGAACGGTTCCGTCCTTGGCATCCTGCCGCAGGGCGCGAGCGTAACCATCGGCAAGACTGAGAAGGTGCACGGTGCAACGTGGGGCCGGCTAACGGACCTGAACGGGGCGACGCTGTATGCGCCTGTCGCGGGCGACTACGTCGCGTCCTCCGTGGCCATTCACGGCTGGATTTATCTGGGCGCGCAGAACGG
>DASVNP010000220.1:0-19968 GCA_036383775.1 Paraburkholderia sp.
GCGTGCGGCTCGCCCTGCTCTCGCAGGTGTTCATCAATAGCGCGAACATCGTGGCCGTGCTGCTCTACGTGTATGGATTCGGCTGGGGCGTGGCCGGCATCGGTGCGGCGACGGCCACGGCCGACGCACTCGGCTTCGTGCTCGGCGCCGCGCTCCTGTGGCACGGCCGCCCACGCGGCCTGCCTGCGCTAAACCGCGCCGCGTTGCTCGACGCGGCGGCGCTGCGGCGCCTGGTGGCGCTCAATCGCGACATCTTCGTGCGCACGCTGTGCCTGCTCGCGTCGTTCGGCTGGTTCGCGCATCTGGGCGCGCGGCAAGGCGACGCCACGCTCGCTGCGAATGCGCTGCTGCTCAATTTCCAGACCTTCATGGCCTACGGACTCGACGGCTTCGCGCACGCCGCCGAAGCGCTGGTCGGCGCGGCGATCGGCGCACGCGACCGGCACGCTTTTGCGCAGGCCGTCAAGGTGACCACGATCTGGTCCGCGCTCGGCGCGCTGGGATTCTCGCTGGTGTATTGGGGCGGGGGCGCATGGATCGTCGAACGGTTGACTGACCAAGCCGCGGTGCGCACAACGGCTGAGATGTATCTGCCATGGGCCGCGCTTTCACCCGTGGTGTCCGTGTGGGGCTTTTTGCTCGACGGCGTGTTCATCGGCGCGACCCGCACGCGCGAACTGATGAAGTCGATGATGGTGTCGTTCGCGGTTTTCGTGGCGGCGTCGTGGGCCTTGCTGCCGCTTTACGGCAATCACGGCCTGTGGGCCGCGATGCTGATCTTCATGGCGCTGCGCGGCATCACCCTCGCGCGCTATGTGCCGGGTGTCGTGCGCGGCATGGCGAGCACGGCTGCGTAGGAGTCGTTCGATTCGGCGCGCGGACTCACCGCGCGCTCGTTGCGCCCACCCGGCACCCGGTTACGGCTTGAAACAAGCGCATACATATCGCGCGCGACCGTCGCTCTAGAATGGGGTCAGCCCGCGCTCTCCGCGCAAACAGTGTGCGCCGGGTCAGAAGTGTAGGCGTGCCCGCGCCGGCGCTTCGCTTTCGTTGCTATTGCACCTATGTCTCCCGTTCAGACCGCGCTCAAGGCGCGGTGGGTGGCGACACCATCAAGGGCGGACGAGTATCGGTGGGCACGCCGTGATAGTCGGCGGGATCTTGCGGCGGCGGACCACCGTGGTGGCCTGAAGAATTGTTCGCACAGCCGGCAAGGCCGGCCACCAGCAGCAAAGCTATCAGCGGAAAGCGGTTCATCAAACAGTTGTCTCTCGGGGCAGGATCAAATTGCGGCCAGCCGATAATGACCCGACAGGCGGCGCGCGCCGAAAGTCTACCCGCAAAGCACGCTGCATGGCGCCGAGTCCGGCCGCGAGGCCTACACGCGGCTCACAGGCGGCTCACAGGCGGCTCTAATTTTGTCGCGCGTGATCTTGATCTACTATAAAGGCATGGCTACATGCCATAGGAGACTGCCATGGACGCTGAATCGATTGCAGGTCTGATCGGACTCGGAATAGGTTTGCTCGTGCTGTTTGCGCTGTCGATTTTCGAATCGAGAACGTATAAGCGCGAACACGACGGCGAAGGCATGGTGCATCACTGGCTGACTCATCAGCACATGCCGCACTGGATGCGTCGGCGGCACTGAAACTGAGAATCACCGGCTGCTGTGTGCAGCCGGCGCACGTCCGCACGTGCCCGGCACTCAGACGATAAATGCACTGCACATTCGACGCAGGAGGGACGCGCGCGTTCCTGCGGGACCGTGCGCTTGCGCTTCCGTTGCTGCGCGGCGAAATTCGTGATTGACTCTGGCACCCAATGCCACGTAGAATCTCGGATTCGTCGGAGCGTAGCGCAGCCTGGTAGCGCATCTGATTTGGGATCAGAGGGTCGTAGGTTCGAATCCTATCGCTCCGACCAATAGAATCAAGCAACTAGCCCAGTCATTACGACTGGGCTTTTTGCTTTCTGGATTCCGTGTGGCTGGCACGCGGGCATCTGGTGCGTCAGTGCTGCCACCGTTGACGTATAAATGCCTTGCGTGATCATCAATGCTTTCGGTGCATCAAGTCCCGAAGATGATGCTCCTGGAACCAGTGGGACAGTCGCGCCTCGTTCTCGGTGGTGACCCAGAGCGCCGTGCCAAACACAATCAAAATAGTCCCTATCAAAGTCGCCAACAATGAATCGCTCATGGCAGCCTCCCAACGTCACAGCCACGCTTAAATTTTAGGCGCAAGTTTGCCTGGATGCCGACCACGGGTAGTGGCGCAGAGGGTTGCGTCTTGAATCTCGATGATCACGATCCGCAACGGACGTCGAGTTGATCATTAAATGAGGAATGCAAATAAAACGAACGGCTCTGACACGTTCAGGAGTTTCACGTACCGACGATTGGAGACCTCCTCGATGTACAAGAAGCTTCTCGCCGTTTCCGCCTTTTGCCTGCCGGTGAACGACGTGCACGCGCGGTCGAGCGTCACGTTCGCCGGGATAATCGATAGCGGCCTCAGCTACAAGACAGGTGCGAACGCCACCAACGCCAGCCAAGGCCGGTGTCGTTGTACGGCGGATATGTCCCCACGCTTATACAATTCGCCCGAACCATTGCCTTGTGATCCGGCACCCTCCGTGCGACAGTGATTAAGACCGGCACTTCATGCATGCCCGAAGCACCGCAACCTGAATCACAGGAGACACATATGGATCTGATTCTCTGGCGTCATGCCGAGGCCGAAGAGTTCGCCGCCAGCGACCTCGCGCGAGCACTCACCACCCGAGGCCGCAAGCAGGCGCAAAACGTCGCCAAATGGCTGCGTGCCCGCTTACCCGATGACGCCGTGGTGCTCGCGAGCCCCGCCGTGCGCACCATCCAGACCGCCGAGACCTTGAGCGATCAGTATCGCGTGGTGCGTGAACTCGCTCCCAACGCGAGCGCCGGCGATGTGCTCAACGCCGCTGGCTGGCCCAACGGCATCGCGCAGACGGTGGTGATCGTCGGCCACCAGCCCACCCTCGGCCAAGTTGCCGCGCGCCTGCTCGGCAATAGCGAAGCGAGTTGGCCGGTGAAAAAGGCCGGTGTGTGGTGGATCGCAAGCCGCGAACGCGATGGCAACGGCCAGGCCGTGCTGCGCGCCGCCATCACTCCCGATCTGGTTTGATCGGACACCTGTAAAAAACGGCGTGGAGCCAGTCCGCCAGGCAAATTACATGGCATCCACGTTCACCCACATCACCGGGATCCGACGGTCCCAGCGATTGAGAACCGGCTCTCGCCATTCCGCAAAACGCCCGCAGGTCGCGCAAAAACAACACTCGCGCGTCACCCGCCACATTACAAGCCGTGCGCGCGCGGCTTACGGGCAGTCATCCAATCGTCATGGGTTTGCCATGCGAGCGTCACCAGGCGTTACTACATTGGCGAAAAAAGAAATCTCCCTTTTTTCGACCAGGACCCTCCATGCGAGAACTGCCGACGCCTACCCTGCCCCTCGCTTCGATCTTCGAGACGCGCCGTTTGCCGCGCGCCGAAGAGACGGTCACCGCCCAGCATCGCCTGCAAGTTTCATGGGCACGGACCGACGAAGAACTGCGCGAGGCCCAGCGCCTGCGCTACCGCGTGTTCGCCGATGAAATGGGCGCACGCCTCACGGGCCCCGCGGGTCTTGACGTCGATTCGTTCGATTCTTACTGCGACCACCTGCTGGTGCGCGATCTCGACACCCTGAAGGTCGTTGGCACGTATCGCGCGTTGCCGCCGCATCAGGCCGCGCGTATCGGACGCCTGTATGCAGAGAGTGAATTCGATGTGTCGCGCCTGACGCACCTGCGCTCGAAGATGGTCGAAGTGGGCCGCTCGTGCGTGCATCCGGACTATCGCAGCGGCTCGGTGATCATGTCGCTGTGGGCGGGCCTTGCTGCCTACATGAAGCACAATGGCTACGAAACGATGCTTGGCTGCGCGAGCGTCGCGATGGTCGACGGCGGCCACTATGCGGCGAATCTGTATTGCTCGTTGCGCGACAACGCGCTGACGGCGCCGGAATATCGCGCGTTTCCGCACACGCCGCTGCCGGTCGATGAATTGCAGACAGGCGCCGAGGTCGCACCGCCGCCGCTCGTGAAGGGCTATCTGCGTCTTGGCGCGAAGATTTGCGGCGCACCGGCATGGGATCCCGACTTCAACACCGCGGATTTCTTGACGCTGTTCCGCCTGTCCGACATCAACGCACGCTACGCCCGGCACTTCCTCGGCGACGCGATGCCGCGATGAGCGAACCCGCGCCACGCGCTGCGAGGCGCAAGGGGTAACACCCTAAAAAAAATCCCGGCAGTGCAAACTTGCCGGGATTTTTTTATTCACACGCCGATTGCGACGCGCCGAGCTTCATTCGTCCGTGTAGACCACACGATACGGAATGCCAACCTTCTCCCACTCCGCCGCTTCCTGGATCAGGCTGTAGTCTGTAAGCGGATTGTTGGCCACCCACTCATTCGGCAGACGAACCTCGTAGCCGCCATTGACCTGCGCGACCGCAATGCCCGGCAATCCGACATCCGCACGCCGGCGGCACAGCAGCGCCGCGAGCCGCAGACAGAACAGCAACGGCCATTCCACTTCGCGTGTTTGCGACAGCTTGCCCAGCTTGCCCGCGTGACCGAGCACGAGCGCGGCGAGGCGCGCCTGATCGGTGCGCGAAAAGCCCGGCATGTCCGCGTTGCTGGCAATGTAGGCCGAGTGCTTGTGATACGCGCTGTGCGAGATCGACAGGCCGATTTCATGCAGCGACGCCGCCCAGCCGAGAAACATGCGGTTTTCCACGCGGCGCTCTTCGTCGGGCTCCACGAATTGGTCATAAAAGCTCACCGCGAGTTCGCCGATACGCCCGGCCTGCGAGCGATCCACGCCATAACGGCGCATGAAGCCGCCCACCGTCACCGCGCGCATGTCGGCATGCTGCGAACGGCCCAGCAGGTCGTACAGCACGCCAAGGCGCAGCGCGGCGTCGGTGGTGTCCACGTAATCCACGCCGAGTTCGTCGAATACGGCGAGCATGATCGACAGGCCGCCCGCCAGCACCGGCACGCGATCGGCCTTCAACGCGACGAGCTTCAGACGATTGACGTTCTCCGCCTTGATCAACGCACGCTTGAGCCGCTCGAGCCCACCGCGCGAAATGCCGTGCGTGATGCCCGGATCGTTGAAGCCGTTCGCCTCGACCAGTTCGGCCAGCGCACGCGCCGTGCCTGACGAGCCGATCGCCTGCTCCCAGCCGGTTTTCTTGTACTCGGCGGAAATGATCTGGATTTCGCGGCTCGCGGCGAGTTCGGCCTGGCGCATCGTGTATTCGTCGACGTTGCCCGCCGGGAAAAACGCGCGGCTATGGCTCACGCAGCCGATATACAGACTCTCCATCTTGATCGGCGTGTAGTGCGAACCGATGATGAATTCCGTCGAGCCGCCGCCGATATCGACCACGAGGCGTTTGCCCGGGCTCGCCGGCACCGAGTGCGCCGCGCCCGCGTAGATCAGGCGCGCTTCTTCACGCCCGGCGATCACTTCGATCGGGAAACCCAGCGCGGCTTGCGCCTCGCCGAGAAATTCGCTGGCGTTCTTGGCGATACGCAACGTATTGGTGGCGACCGCGCGAACGTGGTCCGGATGAAAGTCGCGCAACCGCTCGCCGAAACGCTTCAACGCGTCCCAGCCGCGCACCTGCGAAGCGCGATCCAGCATCTTGTCGCGCGACAAACCGGCGGCAAGTCGCACCGGCTCGCGTAGCGCGTCGACCTGATAAATCTGGCTGCCCTCGTCGGTTTCCTCGACACGGCCCACGATCAGCCGGAAGCTGTTCGAGCCGAGGTCGACGGCGGCGAGGAGTTGCGGAGTATTGACCATCGAGTAAGCGGACTCCATGCGCGCAAGCGCGGCGGCGTAGGATGCGGAGGGCACCGGGTGTTCACGTTGCGCCTTGGGCGCCTTGTGGCCAGCCGCGCTGTTCAAAGACGCCATTCTAAGCGTACCGGGCCTCACGATGCCACCTCGCAGCAATGGGGGTGCCATATGGTCCCACATGGACTGCGTCATCTTGACGACACGCGACGAATGCAGCGTAAAATCCAGAAGATCGAGAATGTCATAACAACGTCATCATACTGTGAGAATTTCCGAGCGTCTTTCCGCCCCCCTTCCTGACATTCCTTTCTCGCTGCCGATGTCCATCCGCTACCCCTTATTGAATCGCGAGCTGGGCATTCTGGGTTTCAACGAGCGTGTGTTGGCACAAGCTGCCGACCCAGCCGTCCCTCTGCTCGAGCGCCTGCGCTTCATTTGCATTACCAGTAGCAATCTCGACGAATTCTTCGAAGTCCGCATGGCCGGACTGCAGGAACAGATGCGCGACAACCCCGGTGGGCTGTCCCCGGACGGCATGTCGTTGCTGCACGTGTACGACCTCGTGGTCGAACGCGCGCAAAAACTCGTGCATCGTCAATACACCATGCTGCACGACACGGTGTTTACCGCGCTCGAAGCGGAAGGCATCTATTTTCACGGCACCGAAGCGTGGAACGAAGCGCAGACCGAATGGGCGCGCAATTATTTCTTCGACGAACTGCTGCCGGTGCTCACGCCGATCGGTCTCGATCCGGCGCATCCGTTCCCGCGCGTGCTCAACAAGAGCCTGAACTTCGTCGTCGAACTCGAGGGCAAAGATGCGTTCGGCCGTCAGGCGATGATGGGCATCGTGCAGGCGCCGCGCGCGCTGCCGCGGCTCGTGCGCATGCCACAAGAGCTGTCCGGCTACCCGCATGGCTTCGTACTGCTGAGCTCGCTGTTGCAGCGCTTTGTAGGCGAACTGTTTCCTAACCTGGTAGTGCGCAGCTGCAATCAGTTTCGCATCACGCGCAATAGTGAACTGTTCGTCGACGAAGACGAAATCACCAACCTGCGCGTCGCGTTGCAGGGCGAGTTGCCAGCACGGCATCTGGGCAATGCGGTACGGCTCGAAGTGTCGGCAGAGACGCCCGCGCATGTCGTGCGGCGCCTGCTCGACGAGAGCGGCCTCTCCGATAAGGACTGCTACTACGCCGACGGCCCGGTCAATCTGGTGCGGCTGATGCAACTGCCGGAAATGGTGGACCGGCCCGATCTGAAATTCGTGCCGCACATTCCCTCGATTCCGCAGCAGATCAACAACAGCGCCAATATGTTCGACGTGATCGATCAGGGCGACGTGCTGCTGCATCATCCGTACGAGAGCTTCCAGCCGGTGCTGGAACTGCTGCTGCAGGCCGCGAAAGACCCGAACGTGGTGGCAATCAAGCAGACCATCTATCGCACGGGCACCGACTCGCCGCTGATGGACGCGCTGATGCAGGCCGCGCGCAACGGCAAGGAAGTGACGGTCGTGGTCGAACTGCTCGCGCGGTTCGACGAGGAAACCAACATCAACTGGGCTTCGCAACTCGAAGCGGTCGGCGCGCACGTCGTGTACGGCGTGGTGGGCCACAAGTGCCACGCGAAGATGATGCTGATCGTGCGGCGCGTATCGGCGGGCGGCAAGACCACGCTCAAGCGCTACGTGCACCTTGGCACCGGCAATTATCATCCGCGCACCGCACGCCTCTATACCGACTTCGGCCTGATGACAGCCGAGCAGAAAATCTGTGAAGACGTGCACCATGTGTTCCAGCAACTGACCGGCATTGGCGGCGAACTGAAGCTGCATGAACTGTGGCAATCCCCGTTCACGCTGCATCCGAAACTGATCGACGCGATCCGCGCCGAAGCCGAACATGCCCGCGCCGGCAAGAAGGCGCGCATCGTGGCGAAGATGAACGCACTGCTCGAACCTACCGTGATTGCCGAGCTTTACGAAGCATCGCAGGCAGGCGTGAAGATCGATCTGATCGTGCGTGGCGTGTGCTCGTTGCAGCCGGGCGTGGAGGGTCTGTCGGAGAACATCACGGTGCGCTCGATTGTCGGGCGCTTCCTCGAACACCATCGCATCTATTACTTCCACGACGACGGCAAGGAGCAGGTCTACCTGTCGAGCGCAGACTGGATGGACCGCAATCTCTTCCGGCGTGTGGAAGTGGCGTTCCCCGTCAACAGTCGCCGCCTGAAACGGCGCGTGATCGCCGAGGGCCTGTCGGCGTTTCTCGGCGACAATCAGTCCGCGTGGCTGATGCAAAGCGACGGCCATTATCGCCGCCGTCGGCCGGGCAAGTCCTCGCGCAACGCGCAGATGAGTCTGTTGGGGAAATTCTGCCCGTAAGCGTCGGTTGCGCTCGCCGCGGCGAGCCGGCCGCACGCGCAAAAAAACCCGCCTTTGCTCACTGCTCAGGCGGGTTTTTCTTTGGCCGAAGCCGTCGTCAGCCTGAATCGTATCAAGCCGGCGCCGGTTGCCGGCGTGCCGTGCGATACACCGGGAAGCGCACGGTGAAGGTGCTGCCGCGGCCCTCTTCGCTCTTCACGTCGAGCTGCGCATCGTGACGTTGCAGCACGTGCTTGACGATCGCGAGGCCAAGGCCCGTACCGCCGGTGTCGCGTGAGCGGCTGCGATCGACGCGATAGAAGCGCTCCGTCAGGCGCGGAATATCCGCTGCCGGAATGCCCAGACCGCTGTCTATCACCGAAAACAGCGCATGGCCGCCTTGCGCATGCCAGATCACCTTGATGGTGCCGCCGTCCGGCGTGTAGCGGATCGCGTTCGTCACGAGATTGCCGAGCGCGCTGAAAATTTCAGTTTCGACACCGGTGACAGTGAGCCCTTCGTCAGCGTCGAATACGATCTTGTGATGGTCGCTCGACAGATTTTCCGCGTCGTCGCGCAAGTGCCGCAACACGGCGCGCATATCGATCATTTGATCGCTCGGCGGCTTGTTGTCACCTTCGAGCTTGGCCAGCACCAGCAGGTCGCTCACGATATGGCGCATGCGCGACGCCTGCTGCTCCATCAGTTCAAGATAGCGCGCGCATTCCGCTTCGCTTAACGGCAGCTCGCGCATCGTCTCCAGAAAACCGGAGAGCACAGTGAGCGGCGTCTTCAGTTCATGCGAAACGTTGGCGACGAAATCGCGCCGCATCGCGTCGGTCCGCTCGAGCTCGGTAATGTCTTGCGACAACACCAGCTTGCGATTCTCCCCGTACGGAAACACCTGCACCGACAGCACGTTCTGGCGCTTTTCGCCCATGCCGCGCATGATCAGCATTTCTTCGTAGCGCGAAGAATTCAGATACCGGACGAAGTCGGGCTGACGCACCAGATGCGTAATGTGCTGGCGCAAATCGCGCTTCGCATCGAGCCCGAAGTGGAGTTCGGAGATCGCGTTGCACCACTCGATCTGGTCGTGATCGTCGAGCATGGCCACACCGTTCGGCGAAGCCTGGATAGCCTGAATAAAACGCGAATGCTGCTGCTCGACCTGGCGCACCTGCGCGTGCCAGCGCTTCGCGAGCTTGTGCAGACGGTAGTAGATTTCGCCCCAGATGCCAGGCGCACTCGGCACTTCGCCATACACCGGCGCGTCGAGCAGACGCCACAGGCGCTGTTTGTGAAAGGTGCCGAAAAGGCTCTGTGCGAGCAGCATGACAATCGCGAGAACGAGTCCTGCCTTGACGTTCACGAGTGCGCCGACCACCACGCACAGAACAGCCAGCAGCACGACCGACACGATGGAGCGCGCCCAGATGATGTTCATGGTCTAGCGATCGAAGAGAAAACCGTATGCGCCGGAATGGGAATCGCGGCGGCTATTGGCAACGACTAATGCGAAGATAACGTTGTCCGACACGGGCGGCGCCAGCGCCGCCGCATGCGTCAGGCGCTCTTCGCGAGCCGGTAGCCGCTGCCGCGAACCGTCTCAATCATAGCATCGCACCCTGCCGGCTTGAGCGCCGCGCGCAGACGCTTGATGTGCACGTCCACGGTGCGCTCTTCGACGAACACGTGATCGCCCCACACCTGGTCGAGCAGTTGCGTGCGGCTGTGCACGCGCTCCGGATGCGTCATGAAGAAATGCAGCAGACGGAATTCCGTCGGACCGAGATCGAGCTTGATCTCGCTGCCTTCGGCATGCGCGGCCACGCGGTGCGTTGCCGGATCGAGCTTGAGGCCGTTGATCGCGACGACGTCTTCGGTCAGCTGTGGCGCGCGGCGGCGCAACACCGCCTTGATGCGCGCCATCAGTTCCTTCGGCGAAAACGGTTTGGTGACGTAGTCGTCCGCGCCGATTTCGAGACCGAGCACTTTATCCTGCTCGTCGCCACGCGCGGTCAGCATGATGATCGGGATATGCTTCGTGCGCTCGTTATTGCGCAGGTCGCGCGCGAACGCGATGCCCGATTTGCCCGGCAACATCCAGTCGAGCAGCACGAGGTCGGGCAATACGTCGCTGATCAGGTTTTGCGCCTGCTCCGCGTTGTACGCCCGAATCGGGCAGTGTCCGGCATGTTGAAGATTGACCGAAATCAGTTCGGAAATGGCGGGCTCATCTTCAATGACGAGAATGCTGCTGGGCATCGGCACCTCTGGTCCTTATATCTGGCTTAACTGAGTGCTTCGCGCTCGAGCGCGTCGCGCGACTTGTGCCGCACGTCCGTGCCCTTCACGATGTAGATGATGAATTCAGCGATGTTCTTCGCGTGGTCGCCGATCCGTTCGATCGCCTTGGCGATAAACAGGAAATCGAGGCCCACGGAAATCGAACGCGGATCTTCAGTCATGTACGACACCAGCTTGCGCACGAAAGCGCGGAATTCCTCGTCGATCGCTTTGTCGTCGCGCACGATCTGCGCGGCGGCAACCGTATCGAGTCGCGCGAACGCGTCCAGCGCGCGGCGCAGAATCGACACCGCCATTTCGCCGGACAGCTTGATCTCGGCGATATTGATGGTGCGCGACGCGCCGTCTTCCATCAGGCGCTTGGTGCGCTTGGCGATTTTTTCGGCTTCGTCGCCGGCGCGCTCGAGGTTCGTGATGGTTTTCGAAATCGCGATCAGGAGGCGCAAGTCACGCGCGGCCGGCTGGCGGCGCGCGATGATGTTGCTGCACTCTTCGTCGATGTCCACTTCCATCGTATTCAGGCGATCTTCCGCAGCGATCACTTCTTCAGCGATGTCGAGATCGAACTCGTTGAGCGCCTGCATGGCTTTGACGATCTGCGATTCAACCAGGCCACCCATTTCGAGCACCTTGGAGGAAACCAGATTCAGGTCGGCGTCGAACTGGCTGGACAGGTGTTTGTCGGACATGTCGTGCTCCTTGTTTGGCTCGGCGATTTAGCCGAAGCGGCCAGTAATGTAGTCCTCGGTTTCCTTGCGGACCGGCTTGATGAAGATCTTTTCGGTATCACCAAACTCGATCAATTCGCCGAGATACATATAGGCAGTGTAGTCCGAACAGCGAGCCGCCTGTTGCATGTTGTGCGTGACGATCACCACCGTGTAGTCGCTCTTCAGTTCGGCGATCAGCTCTTCGATACGGCCTGTCGAAATCGGGTCCAGAGCCGAGCACGGCTCGTCGAGCAGGAGCACTTCCGGGCGGATCGCGATGCCGCGCGCAATGCACAGACGCTGCTGCTGACCACCCGACAAACCGTAGCCGCTCTGGCCGAGCTTGTCCTTCACTTCGTTCCACAACGCGGCCTTGGTCAGCGCCCATTCCACGCGGTCGTCCATTTCCGAGCGCGGCAGCGTTTCGAACATCTTCACGCCGAACGCGATGTTGTCGTAGATCGACATCGGGAACGGCGTCGGCTTCTGGAACACCATGCCAATCCGCGCGCGCAGCAGCGAGATATCGCGCTTGGAGGTCAGCAGGTTCTCGCCGTCCATCAGGATCTCGCCTTCGGCGCGTTGTTCCGGATAGAGCGCGTACATCTTGTTGAGCGTGCGCAACAACGTCGACTTGCCGCAACCCGACGGGCCGATGAACGCCGTCACCTTGCC
The DNA here is from genome assembly GCA_036383775.1 of Paraburkholderia sp. Lineage (GTDB taxonomy): Bacteria > Pseudomonadota > Gammaproteobacteria > Burkholderiales > Burkholderiaceae > Paraburkholderia. The sequence goes on from DASVNP010000220.1 coordinate 11,960, forward strand.
TTCGGGAATCTGCAGGTTGATATTCTTCAACGCGTGATACTTGCCGTAGAAGAAGTTCAAGTCGTTAATCTCGATCTTCGGGCGCGACGGCGCCTGCGACTGGCCGCTCTGGGCGGGATCGAAACCGGCGGGCGCCGTCGGGCGTGCGACCTGATTGATTTGAGTTTCTGCCATATTCATCGGATTACACTCCGCCCTTACTTGTTCGAAAAGATCGTGCGCGCGAGGATGTTCAGTCCGAGCACCGCGAGCGTGATCAGGAAGACGCCGGCCCACGCAAGAGATTGCCACTGCGCGAACGGACTCATCGCAAACTTGTAGATCGTGACCGGCAGGTTCGCGACCGGCTGGCTCATATTGACCGAGAAGAACTGGTTCGACAGCGCCGTGAAGAGCAGCGGCGCGGTTTCACCGGCAATCCGCGCGACGCCGAGCAGCACACCGGTGACGATACCCGCAACCGACGCCTTCAGCGTGATCGACAGCACCATCTTCCACTTCGGCGTGCCGAGTGCGAAGGCCGCTTCACGCAGTGCGTTCGGCACCAGTTTCAGCATGTTTTCCGTGGTGCGGATCACGATCGGAATCTGCAGCAGCGCGAGCGAGAACACGCCGGCCCAGCCGCTGAAGTGCCCCATCTTCGCCACCACGAGCGCGTAGACGAACAGACCGACCACGATCGACGGCGCCGACAACAGAATGTCGTTGATGAAACGCGTGACGCTGGCAAGCCAGCGCTTCTGACCGTATTCGGCGAGATAGACGCCCGCCAGAATGCCGATCGGCGTGCCGACGAAGGTTGCGAGCACAACCAGCATCAGGCTGCCGACGATCGCATTGGCGAGACCGCCGCCATCGGTGTTCGGCGGCGGCGTCGACTGCGTGAACAGTTCGACCGACAGGCCACCGATACCGAGGTGCAAGGTCGTGTACAGAATCCAGACCAGCCACACGAGGCCGAACGCCATCGCGCCGAGCGACATGGTCAGCGCGATCGCGTTCTTCACGCGGCGGCGGCCCTGCAAGCGCACGCGCATTTCTTCGAGCGCAGCCGGATCGTGCGAACCCGGCATATTCAATGTGGGCTGGCTCATTTCGCGCCCTCCCCTTTTTCGAGGCGAAGCAGCATGATCTTCGAGATCGCCAACACGATGAAAGTAATCACGAACAGAATCAGGCCCAGTTCCATCAATGCCGACGTATGCAGGCCCGGATCCGCTTCCGCGAATTCATTGGCGAGCGCCGACGTAATGCTGTTGCCCGGCGAAAACAGCGAGACGTTATCGAGCAGATTGGTGTTGCCGATCACGAACGTGACGGCCATCGTCTCGCCGAGCGCGCGGCCGAGACCCAGCATCACGCCGCCGATCACGCCGCTCTTGGTGAAGGGCAGCACGATCTTCCACATCACTTCCCACGTCGTACAGCCGATGCCATAAGCCGATTCCTTCAGCAGCACCGGCGTGACTTCGAACACGTCGCGCATCACCGACGCGATGTACGGAATGATCATGATCGCGAGAATCACACCGGCGCACAGAATGCCGATGCCGATCGGCGCGCCCTGGAACAGCGCCCCGACGAACGGAATGCCGCCCAGCACGGCGCCGAGCGGCTTTTCAAACCACTGCGCGAAGATCGGCGCAAACACGAGCAGACCCCACATGCCGTACACGATCGACGGAATCGCGGCGAGCAGTTCAATCGCGATGCCGAGCGGCCGACGCAGCCACGCGGGCGCGAGTTCGGTCAGGAATAGCGCGATGCCGAAGCTCACAGGCACCGCAATGATGAGCGCAATGATCGAGGTGGCGATCGTGCCGTAGATCGGCACCAGAGCGCCGAATTGCTTGCTGGGTGGATCCCAGTCCGAGGTCCACAGGAAGCTGAGACCGAACTGCTTGATCGACGGCATGGACGCGATGATCAGCGAAACGATAATGCCGCCGAGGAGCAATAGGGTGATGATCGCGGCAAGGCGCGCGAGACCGCCGAAGATCACGTCGCCGGCGCGGCTTGGCGCCTTTTGCTGCGACGCGCTGCCGGGCGGGGTCGACCTGCTGGCGCCGGACGCTAATTGGATATCGGACATGAGAGCCTGATGGACCTGTTTCCAGTTGCCGTATGACACGTGTCGTGCGGCCGGTAATACCCGGAATGCCGGGGTTGTGCCTGGTAATGCCTAGTAATGCCTGGTAAAGCCATTGGCCGTCCTCACCCGAGGACGGCCAATGTGTTACGTACTGCGGTGGCTTAAGGCCTGGCTTACTCGGCGATTGCCTTGCCCGAAGCGTCCTTCACCTTCGACTTCCACTGCGAACGGATTTCAGCCGTCACCGAATCCGGCAGCGAGATGTAGTCCAGATCGTTTGCAGCCTGGGTGCCGTTCTTGAACGCCCATTCAAAGAACTTCAGCGTTTCCGTGCCTTGTGCCGGCTTTTCCTGCGCCGTGTGCAGCAGCACGAACGTTGCGCCGACGACCGGCCATGCGTCCTTGCCCGGCTCGTTCGTCAGGATCTGGTAGAACGACTTCGACCAGTCCGCGCCCGCTGCCGCTGCCTTGAACGTTTCCGTCTTCGGCTCGACCACTGCGCCCGTCGAGTTCTTCAGCGACGTGTACGTCATGTGGTTCTGCTTCGCGTACGCCCATTCCACATAGCCGATTGCGCCCGGCAGACGTTGCACGAATGCAGCGACGCCGTCGTTGCCCTTGCCGCCCGTACCCGTCGGCCAGTTGACCGTCGCGCCTTCACCGACCTTCGCCTTCCAGTCTGCGTTGACCTTCGACAGATAGTTCGTCCAGATGAAGCTGGTGCCCGAACCGTCAGCGCGGCGAACCACGGCAACGTCGGTGTCCGGCAGCTTGATCTTCGGGTTCAGTGCAACAATCGCCGGATCGTTCCACTTCTTGATCTTGCCCAGGTACAGGTCGCCGAGCACTTCGCCCGACAGAACCAGCTCGCCTGCCTTCACGCCCGGCACGTTGACCACCGGCACCACGCCGCCGACCACCGTCGGGAACTGGAACAGACCTTGTTTCGCGAGTTCGTCGTCCTTCAGCGGAGCATCCGAGCCGGCGAAATCGACCGTCTTCGCTTCAATCTGCTTGATACCGCCCGACGAACCGATGCCTTGATAGTTGACCTTGCCGCCGCCCGTCTTCTGATAGGCATCTGCCCACTTCGTATAGATCGGTGCTGCAAAGGTGCTGCCCGCGCCGGTGATGTCTGCGGCTTGCGCTGCGATTGCGAAAAGCGCGCCAGCGACGCCAGCGAACACGGTTTGCATCAATTTCATGAGACCTCCAAGGTGTGAGCGGTGTGAGCGGTTAACACGAACACCGCGAAGCTTAGGGTCTCTTTGTGACAGTACCGTGACTTATCGTGAAACAGATGTGACAACCTGATTACAAGGTGAAAGCCATTCAGCCAGGGAAAACACCGGTTTGGCAGTGCTCCCAACATCGCTCTAAAGATTAGGCGAAAAAGATGGGGCGCGAACGTTTGCGTGCGCAGAGAAGCGGAGGAAACAGAGGACTGTCGGGGAAGCTGAGTCTTCCGGGGGAACCGGGTCTGCGGAGGGAGTCGGATTGCGCGGAGATGGCAATGGATCCCGCTGGCGGGGGGGCTGAAGTGGCGGAGGGTGTCGCGGATCGGCCAAGCGGCCGGGCGATATCGTGATCGTCCCGCCGCCCGGTGACCCGGCGTGGTTAATCCGCCGTGGCCTGCTTCACTGCGCTGGCGATCGACTCCGCATGGAGGATGGCGTCGTTGACGTGCTCCGCCTCCACCATTACACGCAGAACCGGCTCGGTGCCGGACGCGCGGATCAGCACGCGGCCGCGGCCGTTCAGCGCATCTTCGGCCTTGGCGATGGCGCGGCGGATCAGGTCGCTGCCCTTCCAGTCCGCGCCAGGATTCATGCGCACGTTGATCAGCTTCTGCGGAAACAGCGTTACGCCCTTGAGCAGCTCGGCGAGCGTCTTCTCGCTGCGCTTCATGGCCGCCAGCACCAGCAGCGCGGAGACGATGCCGTCGCCGGTCGAATGGCGGTCAAGGGAGAGAATATGGCCGGAGCCTTCAGCGCCAAGTTGCCAGCCGTGTTCGCGCAACTGCTCGAGCACGTAGCGATCGCCGACCGCCGCGCGCACGAACTTCACGCCGGCGCCTTGCAGCGCCACTTCCACGGCCATATTCGTCATCAAGGTGCCGACTGCGCCCTCCACTTTGCCGTCGGTCGCGATGCGGTCCTTGACTAGCACATACAGCAGCTCGTCACCGTTATACAGACGGCCGGCGGCGTCGACGACCTGCAGACGGTCGGCGTCGCCGTCGAGCGCGATGCCGAGATCCGCGTGGTTCGCACGCACCGCGCGCACCAGCGCATCCGGCGCGGTCGCGCCGACACCGTCGTTGATGTTGAAGCCGTTCGGCGCGACACCGATCGGGATCACGTCCGCACCGAGTTCGTGGAATACGTGCGGCGCGATGTCATACGCGGCGCCGTGCGCGCAATCGACGACCAGCTTCAGGCCGCGCAAGTCGAACGCCGCCGGAAAAGTGCTCTTGCAGAACTCGATGTAGCGGCCGGCGGCGTCGTCCAGACGCCGTGCCTTGCCGAGTTGCTCGGACGCCGCGCAGGCGAGTGGCTGTTCGAGTTGCTCTTCGATCTGCGATTCGACGTCGTCCGGCAGTTTGTTGCCGTCGGCGGAGAAGAATTTGATGCCGTTGTCGTAGTAAGGGTTGTGCGATGCGCTGATCACCACGCCGGCGGCGAGCCGCAACGCACGCGTCAGATAGGCAATGCCCGGCGTCGGCATCGGGCCGGCCAGCATCACGTCGACACCTGCCGCCGAGAAGCCCGATTCGAGCGCGGCTTCCAGCATGTAGCCCGACACTCGCGTGTCTTTACCAATTAGCACCGTGGGCCGCGCGCCTGTCTTAGCCCAGCGGTTCCCGCCTGCGAGCACCTTGCCGGCCGCGTAGCCAAGCCGCAGCACGAATTCCGGCGTAATGGGTCCTTCGCCGACTTTGCCCCGAATACCGTCCGTTCCAAAATAACGACGTGCCATGTTTTATGTTCCTCCTTGGCCGGCAGACTCATGCGCGCGCGCGACCGGGATTTCCCGCTTCGCGCATGGCTGCCCATACTTTCAATGCATCTACTGTTTGCGCGACATCATGCACGCGCAGAATCGCCGCGCCCCGTTCGGCGGCGCACACCGCCGCGGCAAGGCTGCCCGCGACGCGCTCCGGGGCCGGGCGTCCGACCACCGCGCCAATCATCGACTTGCGCGACATGCCGGCAAGAATCGGATACGGCGGATCGGCTTGCGGCGCGGTGTAGGGCAGATGCGCGAGCAGCGCGTAATTGTGCTCGATCACCGCCTTGCCGAAGCCGAAACCCGGATCCACGCTGATACGAGCGCGCGCGACGCCGGCCTGCTTCAGCGCGGCGACCCGCTCTTCGAGAAAATCTCGGACGGCGCTCACTACATCGTCATAGTCAGGCGCGCCGACCTGCATGGTCTGTGGCTCGCCAAGCATATGCATGACACAGAGGCCGCAATCGCTGTCGCGCACCGCGTCGATGGCACCGGGCATCCGGAAGCCCCAGATGTCGTTGATCAGATCTGCACCCGCGGCTAATGCATGACGCATCACTTCCGGTTTATAGGTATCGACCGAGAGCGGCACATTCGCGCCCCGCAATTGCTCGACGAGCGGGATCACCCGCTCCAGTTCTTCGTCGAGCGGCACCGGCGGCGCGCCGGGCCGCGTCGACTCGCCACCAATGTCGATGATGTCCGCGCCGTCGAGCATCATACGCTCGGCCCGGCGCAACGCATCGCCGCGCAACGCGTATTGGCCACCGTCGGAAAACGAGTCAGGTGTGACGTTCAAGATGCCCATGACCAACGGGCGTTCAAAGGTCAGTTTGAATCGGCCGCATTGCAGCGGCGCGGGGATGGGAGAAGAAGGTAATTCGGCTTTCAACACGTAGCGGCGCTTCACGTAAAACGGACAAAATGCAAAACGGGCCGGTGTGAAACACACCGGCCCGCACTTTTTACCAGCCGCCTATCAGGCCGGCGCGGTCGCGTTGCCCGGCTTGACCTCGGTACCCGGACTGCCACCCGACGAGGCGTCGCTTGCCGACGGCGGCGAGCTCTTCGGCGAACGCGGCGGACGGCCTGCCATGATGTCGTTGATCTGATCGGCGTCGATCGTTTCCCACTCCATCAGCGCGGCGGTCATGGCTTCGACCTTGTCGCGGTTTTCGTCCAGCAGGCGCTTCGCGAGCGTGTACTGCTCGTCCAGCACGCGGCGGATTTCCGCGTCGACCTTCTGCTGCGTCGCTTCCGAAATGGTGCGCGTGAAGCCGCGGCCAAACGGTGTGGCGTCGTTTTCGTCGTCGACGTAGACCATCGGGCCAAGTGCGTCCGTCATACCGAAGCGGGCCACCATGGCGCGAGCCGTTTGCGTCGCCTTGTTGAAGTCGTCCGATGCGCCGGTGCTGATCAGGTTGAGGAACAGCTCCTCGGCCACACGACCGCCGAACAGGATCGCGAGACGGTCCAGCAGATAGTCTTTCGAATACGTTTCGTTGTCATGCTCCGGCAACTGCCACGTCACGCCCAGCGCACGGCCGCGCGGAATGATCGTGACCTTGTGCACCGGGTCGGCCTTCGGCAACAGCTTGGCGATCACCGCGTGGCCCGACTCGTGGTACGCGGTGGCACGCTTCGATTCCTCGCGAATCACGGCCGACTTGCGCTCCGGACCCATGAAAATCTTGTCCTTCGCGTCTTCGAAGTCCGTCATTTCGACAATGCGCTTGCCGCGGCGAGCCGCAAACAGTGCAGCTTCGTTCACGAGGTTCGCCAGGTCGGCGCCCGAGAAGCCCGGCGTGCCACGCGCGATCACCGCCGCGTCGACGTCGTTGGAAATCGGCACCTTGCGAAGGTGAACCTTCATGATGTGCTCGCGGCCGCGGATGTCCGGCAAGCCGACATACACCTGACGGTCGAAACGGCCCGGGCGCAGCAGCGCCTTGTCGAGCACGTCCGAACGGTTCGTTGCGGCGATCACGATGACGCCCGAGTTCGCCTCGAAGCCATCCATCTCGACCAGCATCTGGTTCAGCGTCTGTTCGCGTTCGTCGTTGCCGCCGCCCATGCCCGCGCCACGATGACGGCCGACCGCGTCGATTTCGTCGATGAACACGATGCACGGTGCGTGCTTTTTGGCCTGCTCGAACATGTCGCGCACACGCGCCGCGCCGACACCGACGAACATTTCAACGAAGTCCGAACCCGAAATGCTGAAGAACGGCACTTTCGCTTCGCCGGCGATGGCGCGCGCGAGCAGCGTCTTACCGGTTCCCGGCGGGCCGACCAGCAGCACGCCGCGCGGAATGCGACCACCCAGCTTCTGGAATTTCTGCGGATCGCGCAGGAAGTCGACCAGCTCCGAAACTTCTTCCTTGGCTTCGTCGCAACCGGCGACGTCGGTGAAATTGATTGCGTTGTTGTTTTCGTCGATCAGACGTGCACGGGATTTACCGAACGAGAACGCACCACCTTTCCCGCCCCCCTGCATCTGTCGCATCATGTAGAACCAGAAGCCGATGATCAGGATCGTCGGCCCGAGGTAGTACAGCGCGGACACCAGCGCATTGGGTTCGTCATCGGCCTTGCCGCTCACCTGAACGCCATACTTCATCAGATCGCCGACCATCCAGATGTCGCCCGGCGACACGATCTGGTACTTCTGGCCGTCTGCTGGAGTGACCGTGAGGTTCCGCCCCTGGACAATGACGTTCTTGACTTTGCCGTTCTTCGCGTCGTCCATGAACTGCGAATAGGAAACGCCTTCCTGGACACGGGGCTTGTCGAACTGCTTGAACACCGTAAACAGCACCAGTGCGATAACCAGCCACACTGCTGCTTTCGAAAACATATTGTTGTTCAAAGCACCACTCCTTCACTTAGACGGGCGCCTACATTT
>DASVNP010000221.1:0-13716 GCA_036383775.1 Paraburkholderia sp.
CTTCACTTCCTTGACGACGCCGGCAGCCGAACTCGGCACGTCCATGGTCGCCTTGTCGGATTCCAGCGTAACGAGCGACTGCTCTTTCTCGACGGTGTCACCCGCCTTCACCAGCACCTCGATCACAGGAATGTCCTTGTAATCGCCGATGTCCGGCACCTTGATTTCGATCGCTTGACTCATTGTTAGTGTCTCCTGGGCCGCGCACGCAGCCTGCCCCTGTTATCAGGGACGGCCGCGCGCGCCGTGGCACACGGGGAATGATGCCTTAGACGGTCATCGGGTTGGGTTTGGCGGGATCAAGGTTGTACTTCTTGAGCGCCTCGGCGACGACCTTGCGCTCGATCGTGCCTTCATCTGCCAGTGCATTCAGCGCGGCAACCGTGACCCAGTAGCGGTCGACTTCGAAGAAGTGGCGCAGCTTTTCGCGCGTGTCCGAACGGCCGTAGCCATCCGTGCCCAGCACGACGAACTTTTGCGGCACGAACGCGCGAATCTGCTCGGTCAGCGCGCGCACGTAGTCGGTCGAAGCGATGACCGGGCCCGGCGCGTCCTTCAGCAGCTTCTCGACGTGTGAGAGCTTCTTCTCTTCGGTCGGATGCAGCAGGTTCCAGCGCTGCACTTCGTGGCCTTCGCGAGCGAGTTCGGTGAAGCTCGGCACGCTCCACAGATCGGCAGCGACGCCCCAGTCGTTCTTCAGCAGGTCGGCGGCCGCGATCACTTCGTTGAAGATCGTGCCCGCGCCCATCAGCTGCACGCTCGGCGCCTTCTTGTCGGCCTCGGCCTTACGGAACGCGTACATGCCCTTGATGATGTCGGCGGCTACGGCCTCACCCTGCGGAATCGCCGGGTGCTCGTAGTTCTCGTTCATCACCGTGATGTAGTAGTACACGTCTTCCTGATCCGCGACCATGCGGCGCAGGCCGTCCTGCATGATGACCGCGAGTTCGTAGCCGAACGTCGGGTCGTAGCTGATGCAGTTCGGCACCGAAGCCGCCCACAGCAGCGAATGACCGTCTTCGTGCTGCAGGCCTTCGCCGTTCAGCGTCGTGCGGCCGGCCGTGCCACCCAGCAGGAAGCCGCGCGAACGCATGTCGCCCGCGGCCCATGCCAAATCGCCGATGCGCTGGAAGCCGAACATCGAGTAGAAGATGTAGAACGGGATCATGGTCTCGCCGTGCGTCGAGTACGACGTCGCGGCTGCGATCCAGTCACACATGCCACCGGCTTCGTTGATCCCTTCCTGCAGGATCTGGCCGCTTTCCGATTCGCGGTAGAACATCAGCTGGTCGGAATCTTCCGGAATGTACTTCTGGCCGTCCTGATTCCAGATACCGATCTGACGGAACAGGCCTTCCATGCCGAAGGTACGCGACTCGTCCGGCACGATCGGCACGATGCGTTTGCCGAGCGCCTTGTCTTTCAACAGGATGTTCAGGATCCGCACGAACGCCATGGTCGTGGAGATCTCGCGGCCTTCGCCCGTGCCCTTGAGCAGCGGCTCGAACGCGTCGAGCGCCGGCACCGGCAGCGACTCGGCCTTCTGGCGACGCGCCGGCAGATAGCCGCCGAGGTCCTGACGGCGAGCGCGCATGTACTCGAGTTCCTTCGAACCTTCTTCGAACTTGAGGTACGGCACGTGGACGAGGTCTTCGTCGGAGATCGGCAGACGGAACTGGTCGCGGAATTTCTTCAGCTGGTCGACGTGCAGCTTCTTCTGCTGGTGGGTGATGTTCATCGCCTGGCCGGCTTCGCCCATGCCGTAGCCCTTGATCGTCTTCGCGAGGATGACGGTCGGCTGGCCCTTGGCGTTCGTCGCCTCGGTGAACGCAGCGTAGATCTTGTGCGGATCGTGGCCGCCGCGATTCAGGTTCCACACGTCCTCGTCGGACCAGTCGGCGACCAGCGCCTTCAGTTCCGGCGTGTTGAAGAAGTGTTCGCGCACGAACGCGCCCGACTCCGACTTGTACGTCTGGTATTCGCCGTCGACGACTTCCATCATGCGGCGCATCAGCGCGCCCGACTTGTCGCGCTGGAACAACGCATCCCAGCGGCTGCCCCAGACGACCTTGATGACATTCCAGCCGGCACCGCGGAATTCGCTTTCGAGTTCCTGGATGATCTTGCCGTTACCGCGCACCGGACCGTCGAGGCGCTGCAGGTTGCAGTTGATCACGAACACGAGGTTGTCGAGACGCTCGCGGCCGGCCATGCCGATCGCGCCGAGCGATTCCGGCTCGTCCGTTTCACCGTCGCCGAGGAACGCCCAGACCTTGCGGCCGTCGGTCTTCGCGATGCCGCGCGCCTGCATGTACTTCATGAAGCGTGCCTGGTAGATCGCCATGATCGGGCCGAGGCCCATCGAGACGGTCGGGAATTGCCAGAAGTCCGGCATCAGCCACGGGTGCGGATACGACGAGATGCCCTCGCCGCCCACTTCCTGGCGGAAGTTGTCGAGCTGCTGCTCGCTCAGGCGGCCGAGCAGGAACGCGCGCGAGTACACACCCGGCGACGAGTGGCCCTGCACGAACACGAGGTCGCCGCCATGCGCAGCCGACGGCGCATGCCAGAAGTGGTTGTAGCCGACGTCGTACAGCGTCGCGGCCGACGCGAACGAGGCGATATGGCCGCCGACGTTGGTGTCCTTGCCAGCACGCAGCACCATGGCGATGGCGTTCCAGCGCGTGTACGAGCGAATGCGGTGTTCGATATCCTGGTCGCCGGGGATCGGCGCCTGGCGTGAGACCGGAATGGTGTTGATGTACGGGGTGTTGGCGGAGAACGGCAGATGTTCGCCGTGCACGCGGGCGAATTCGATCTGTTTTTCGATCAGGTAGTGAGCACGATCGGGGCCAACAGCAGAAATCACGCCATCCAGCGCTTCAAGCCATTCGCCGGTTTCCTGGGGATCGTCGTCTTTTTCGGCAGCGACATATTTCATGACTTCGTCGGGTACAGCGGACATTCTCGTCTCCTGGATGTAGAGGAACGCTCTTTGAACAGACGACGCGGACGAAGCACGGCCGCGGCAGCTTCGGCCGATTGTAATAAGGGTCCCGACGTCCGCGCAACAAAATTTTCGAATTACGAGATCGAATCTCATAATGCGGAAAATTGTTGCGGCGCAACCTGATTTGACTGCCGATCGACGGATACGTCGGGTAGTGTGCGCCGATTAACGGTACTTTCCGCGCTTTTTTGCGCCATTTGCTAGCTTCACGCTGCGCTACAATGCCAGGCATGTTGACCGAACGGCTTTTCGCACGCTCGGCGCGCGCCGCCGGTTCGCCGTCGGACTCGACGCCGTCCTCCCGCTGGCACCATGGACCATGGTGGTCCAATTCCTATTTGCTTACGCCACTCCTGTCGATCCTGGTGTTTCTGGTCGTCATGAGCCTGATTCTGTGGAGTCTGAACCGGCGTGAACAGCAGCAACAGGAAGACACGCTGTACCGCAACGTCGCGTGGGCGCAGCAGCAGATCCGCCTGTCCATGACCGGCGCGCAGGAACAGATCCAGGCGCTCGCGCGCGATCTGGTCGCGGGCCACGCCGATCCGCATTCGTTCCAGGTGTCCACCACGGACATCATGCAGGGGCATCCCGAGATCCTCCACATGAACTGGTACACGGCCCAGCAGCAGCCGCGCTGGCCGAATACCGCGCTGCCCGTGTTCGGCCAGCGTCTCGCCAAGCCGAGCGACGCGCAGATGGACGAGGCCGTCAAGGCCGGCTTCAGCGAAGCGCGCAACACGCGCCGCCAGGTTTACTCGCCGTTGATGTATGACGACGTCGGCAACGGCTACATCACGCTGCAAACGCCGCTCTACCGTGACCGTGAATTTCTCGGCACGGTCGCCGCCGTGTTCTCGGTGGAAGGGATTCTCAAGCACGACATTCCGCCCGAGCTGTCGGCCAAATACAAAATCTCGATCATCGACGTGAACAACCGCGAGTTGACCACCACGTCGACCCGCCCGCGCCTGCCGCGCGACATGTTCTACGACCTGCCGCTGGACCCGCCGGGCCAGGGCGTCTCGGTGCGCGTCTACGCGTTCCCGCAGATGACCAACTTCACCAACAACACGCTCGTGTGGCTGGTGGCGGGCCTCTCCTGCTTCGTGCTGTGGAGCCTGTGGAGCCTGTGGAAGCACACGCGGCAACGCTTCGAGGCACAGCAGGCGCTGTACGCCGAGGCGTTCTTCCGTCGCGCGATGGAAAATTCGGTCCTGATCGGCATGCGCGTGCTCGACATGCACGGGCGCATTACTCACGTCAATCCGGCGTTTTGCCGCATGACCGGCTGGGACGAAAGCGATCTGGTCGGCAAGAACGCGCCGTTCGCCTACTGGCCGCGCGACTCGTATCCGGAAATGCAGCGCCAGCTCGACATGACGCTGCGCGGCAAGGCGCCCTCGTCGGGCTTCGAATTGCGGGTGCGCCGCAAGGACGGCTCGACATTCCACGCGCGCCTCTATGTCTCGCCGCTGATCGACAGCTCGGGCCGCCAGACCGGCTGGATGTCGTCGATGACCGACATCACCGAGCCGAAACGCGCGCGCGAGGAACTGGCCGCCGCGCATGAGCGCTTCACCACGGTGCTCGAAAGTCTCGACGCCGCCGTGTCCGTGCTGGCCGCCGACGAGGCCGAGCTGCTGTTCGCCAACCGCTACTACCGCCACCTGTTCGGCATTCGCCCGGACGGTCATCTGGAGTTGGCGGGCGGCGGGTTCGACAGCTCGCAGGCGTCGTCCGATTCGATCGACATGGTGGACACCTACGCCGGCCTGCCTGCCGCCGCGTTGACGGAAAGCACCGCCGACGCGCAGGAAATCTACGTGCAGAGCATCCAGAAATGGTTCGAAGTGCGCCGCCAGTACATCCAGTGGGTGGACGGCCACCTCGCGCAGATGCAGATCGCCACCGACATCACCACGCGCAAGCAGGCGCAGGAACTGTCGCGCCAGCAGGACGAAAAACTGCAGTTCACCAGCCGCCTGATGACGATGGGCGAAATGGCTTCGTCGCTGGCTCACGAACTGAACCAACCGCTCGCGGCCATCAATAACTATTGCTCCGGAACCGTCGCACTGGTTAAATCCGGTCGGACGACGCCTGACAATCTGCTGCCCGTGCTCGAAAAAACCGCTCAGCAGGCGGTGCGCGCGGGCATGATCATCAAGCGCATTCGTGAATTCGTGAAACGCAGCGAGCCGAAGCGCCAGGCCACGCGCGTGGCCGATATCGTCGCGGACGCGGTGGGGCTGGCCGAACTCGAAGCGCGCAAGCGGCGCATCCGCATCGTGACCGATCTACGCTCACGCCTGCCGGTGATTTACGTCGACCCGGTATTGATCGAGCAGGTGCTGGTCAACCTGCTGAAGAACGGCGCCGAAGCCATGGCCGAAGCCCGTCCGAATGCGGTCGATCCGGTGATCCGCGTGGTCGTGCGGCTGGACAGCGACTTCGTCTGCATCAGTGTCGTCGACCAGGGGCCCGGCGTCGACGAAGCGACAGCCGAGCGGCTGTTCGAACCGTTTTACAGCACCAAGTCCGACGGCATGGGCATGGGGCTGAACATTTGCCGTTCGATTATCGAATCGCACCGCGGCCGTCTGTGGGTGGTCAACAACGTCGAATCAGACGGCCACATCACAGGCGCCACGTTCCATTGCAGTCTGCCTATTGGAGAGCCTGACGGCCCGAGCAACGGCGGGTCCGAGGCGCCGACACCACAAACCGTTACGGGAGAGCTATGAACAGCCCAGTCACCACACAGGAAACCGTCTTTGTCGTCGATGACGACGAGGCCGTGCGAGATTCGCTGCGCTGGCTGCTGGAGGCGAACGGCTACCGCGTGCAATGCTTCTCCAGCGCCGAGCAGTTCATCGACGCCTGGCAGCCGCATCAGCATCCGGGCCAGATCGCATGCCTGATTCTCGATGTGCGGATGTCCGGCATGAGCGGGCTCGAGTTGCAGGAACGCCTGATCGCCGACAACGCTTCCCTGCCCATCATCTTCGTGACGGGTCACGGCGACGTGCCGATGGCCGTGTCGACAATGAAAAAAGGCGCGATGGACTTCATCGAAAAGCCGTTCGACGAAGCCGAGTTGCGCAAGCTGGTCGAGCGCATGCTCGACAAGGCGCGCAGCGAAAGCACCAGCGTGCAGCAACAGCGCGCCGCCGCCGAGCGTCTGGGCAAGCTGACCGCGCGCGAACACCAGGTGCTGGAGCGCATCATCGCCGGCCGCCTGAACAAGCAGATCGCCGACGACCTGGGCATCAGCATCAAGACGGTCGAAGCGCACCGCGCGAACATCATGGAAAAGCTCAACGTCAACACGGTCGCCGATCTGCTGCGACTGGCGCTGTCGAACAAGCCGCAACAGCCGGCGCAATAAGCCGCACCCGGCGGCGTGCTCCGAAGCGAGCCCACCTGCGGGGGCTCGCCGCCAGACGCGACTGCGCACCAACGCGCCGGACTGCACGACAGTCCGGCTTGCCTTGCACTCGGCCGCCGCGTCTTTCCTTGCTGATTTCTCCCTAGCCTTTCTGTTGGCCGCGCCGCGCCGCGGTCTAGTCCGACGGACTGAATTCGACGCCCTCAAAACACGCGATCAATGTGCGGATTGCCAGCCGGGCCGCCCGGTATAATGTCGCACTTCGCAGCGCGCATTAACCCCAATTCGCGCCGCGCGCTTTTCACGTGACGACCCGTTCGCGCTGAAAAACGCCATCGGGCGCGAGCGCCCGAGCCCTGCCCCGGTTTCCAAACTGCCCATCCTGACCCGACCATGACAGCCACACTGATCGACGGCCTCGCCCTTTCCAAGACCCTGCGCGCCGACGTCGCCGCGCGCGCCGCCGCCCTCACCGCCCGCGGCCATCAGCCGGGCCTCGCCGTGGTGCTGGTCGGCGACAATCCGGCGAGCGAAGTGTACGTGCGCAACAAGGTGAAGGCTTGCCACGACAACGGCCTCGGGTCGTCGTTCGACCGCTATCCGGCTGACCTGCCGGAGGCCGAGCTGCTTGCGCGCATCGACGAACTGAACCGCGACCCGCGCATTCACGGCATTCTCGTGCAGTTGCCGCTGCCGCCGCACATCGACAGCCACAAGGTGATCGAAGCCATCGCACCCGAAAAGGACGTGGACGGCTTTCACGTCGCCAACGCCGGCGCGCTGATGACCGGCCAGCCGCTGTTCCGCCCGTGCACGCCGTACGGCGTGATGAAGATGTTCGCCGCGTACGATATCCCGCTAAAAGGCGCGAATGCGGTGGTGATCGGCCGCTCGAACATCGTTGGCAAGCCGATGGCGCTGCTGCTGCTCGAAGCCGGCGCGACCGTCACGATCTGCCATAGCAAGACACGCGATCTGGCCGCCCATACGCGCAACGCCGACGTGGTCGTGGCCGCGACCGGCCTGCGCAACATTCTCACGGCGGACATGGTCAAGCCGGGCGCGGCCGTGATCGACGTCGGCATGAATCGCGACGAAGCCGGCAAGCTGTGCGGCGATGTCGATTTCGCGGGCGTCAAGGAAGTGGCCGGCGCCATCACGCCGGTGCCGGGCGGCGTCGGCCCGATGACCATCACGATGCTGCTCGTCAACACGATCGAAGCGGCCGAGCGCGAAGCCGACGCAAACGCGTAATTCCTGAAGGACAGGCCGGCGAAGCGCAAGCGCCGGCCGGCTCCCCGCGCGGCCCAAGCGCACGCTATGGCCGCGGCAAGCCCCCTCCGCCGGCGCGGAAGGCGCCCGCGTGGCATGGCCCGGACACAGGCCGCCCGCGCGTCGCCCCACGACATCTGATAATTTCTCTGCTGACGGATTGGAATCGGGGCGCCCTGCCCCAATAATGTCCGTATCGGGTGTCACAGGGCGTTAACACGCGCCCTGCAGCAAGCCCTTGAGGGGCGCCGCCCGTCGATGCACCGACTACCCGTTCACCCGCGTCAGACAGGAAGCTTTATGTCCACTACCGCCTCGAATCAAGACAATCCGCTCCTCGATTTCTCCGACCTGCCGCGCTTTGGCGAAATCCGCCCTGAACACGTCACGCCCGCCCTCGACGTGCTGCTCGCCGACGCGGCCGCCGCTGTCGAGCGCGCGGCCCAGCCGATCACGCCCGCTTCGTGGGCCGACGTGGTCGAACCGGTCGAGCGCGCCACCGAACCGCTGTCGCGCGCCTGGAGCGTGATCGGCCATCTGAACGCCGTGGCCGACACGCCCGAACTGCGTGCCGTGTATGGCGAAAACCTGCCGCGCGTCACCGAATTCTGGTCGAGCGTCGGGCAGAATCTCGCGCTCTACGAAAAGTACAAGGCATTGAACGCCAGCGGCGATTTCGCGTCGCTGACCGGCGAGCGCAAGAAGATTCTCGGCAATGCGCTGCGCGATTTCCGTCTGTCCGGCGCAGAGCTGCCGGAAGACCAGAAGCCGCATTTCGCCGAATTGCAGGAACGCCAGGCGGCGCTGTCGAAAGCGTTTTCGGACCACGTGCTGGACGCGACCAACGCCTACGCCTATATCGTCGAAGCCGGCGACGAGGCACAACTGGCCGGCCTGCCGGAAGACGTGATCGAAGCCGCAAAAGAAGCCAGCGAACGCGAAGGCAAGACCGGCTACAAATTCACGCTGCACTTCCCGTCGTACTTCCCGGTCATGCAGTACTCGGAAAACCGTGCAATGCGCGAAGCGGTCTATCGTGCCTATGTGACGCGCGCCTCCGAACTCGGCCCGCAATACGGCAACGGCAAAACGGAGTGGGACAACACCGCAGTGCTCGCCGAACAGCTGAACGTGCGTGCCGAAGAAGCGCGCATGCTCGGCTACAACAACTTCGCCGAAGTCTCGCTCGCCCCCAAAATGGCCGAGTCGCCGGCGCAGGTCATGAGCTTCCTCGAAGACCTCGCCACGCGTGCGCGTCCGCATGCCGAGCAGGACTGGAAGGAGCTGCGCGAATTCGCCGCCAACGAACTCGGCCTCGCCGACATGCAGCCGTGGGACATGACGTTCGCCGCCGAGCGCCTGCGTCAGAAGCGCTATTCGTTCTCGGAGAACGAGGTCAAACAGTACTTCCCGGAAGACACCGTGTTCAAGGGCCTTTTCAAGGTCACGGAGACACTGTTCGGCGTGCGTATCCGTCGTGACGACGCAGCCGTGTGGCATCCGGACGTGCGCTTTTTCCGCGTCGAGAATCAGGACGGCGGCCTCGTCGCCCAGTTCTACCTCGATCTGTACGCTCGCGAAGGCAAGCGCGGCGGCGCATGGATGGACGATGCGCGCGGCCGTCACAAGCACACGCATGGCAACGTGCAAACGCCGGTCGCGTATCTGACCTGCAACTTCTCGGCGCCGGTCGGCGGCAAGCCGGCCTGCTTTACGCACGACGAAGTCATCACGCTGTTCCACGAGTTCGGCCATGGCTTGCATCACATGCTCACGCAGGTCGACGAACTGGGCGTGTCGGGTATTAACGGCGTGGAGTGGGACGCGGTCGAACTGCCGTCGCAGTTCATGGAGAACTTCTGCTGGGAGTGGGACGTGCTGAGCGACATGACCTCGCACGTCGAAACCGCCAAGCCGCTGCCTCGCGAGCTGTTCGACAAGATGCTCGCCGCGAAGAATTTCCAGAGCGGTCTGGGCACGCTGCGCCAGATCGTGTTCTCGATGTTCGACATGCAGCTGCATACCGGCTTCGATGCGTCCGGCACGAAGAACGCGACGCAGCTCGCAAGCGAGATCAACGAGCGCTTCCATGTCGTGCCGCAGGCGCCGTTCTCGCGCTGGCCGAATACGTTCAGCCATATTTTTGCGGGCGGTTACGCGGCGGGTTACTACAGCTACAAGTGGGCCGAAGTGCTATCCGCCGATGCTTATGCCGCGTTCGAAGAAGCCGCGCAAGCCGCGAACGGCAGCGTGCTCGATCAGGCGACCGGCATGCGGTATCGCAAGGAGATTCTGGAAGTGGGCGGCAGCCGTCCGGCCATGGAATCGTTCAAGGCGTTCCGCGGCCGTGAGCCGACTATCGACGCCTTGCTGCGGCACAACGGCATGGCGCCGGGCGCTGCGCATTGATCGACGCATTGATCGAATGAGGTGACCCTCGGCGCTCGACATGCGCCAACACAAAGCCGGTGGCCTGCGTAAGCAGGCACCGGCTTTTTCGTTTCGCGTGACGATACCGTAGCGCCGCGCTCAACCGCGATGCAATTTGAAGTCCACCTCGGCAGGCCGTCCTGCGAGCGACAGCGCCGCGCGCGCGGCCGGCGCGCGGCTCACCACCTTGCCGCGGCTCACCACCGCGAGCCGCGCGGCACGCAAGCGGATCGCCTCCACCGGATCGCGCGCGTCCAGCAACACGAGATTGGCCTCGCATCCAGGCGCGATGCCATAGTCTTCGAGACCGAGAATGCGCGCTGCGTTCACCGTGACCGCGTCGAAGCAGGCGTGCATTCCGTCGACGCCCGTCATCTGCGCCACGTGCAAGCCCATGTGCGCGACTTCGAGCATGTCGCCTGAACCTAGGCTGTACCACGGGTCCATCACACAATCGTGGCCGAATGCGACGTTGATGCCGGCCGCCATCATCTCCGGCACGCGCGTCATGCCACGTCGCTTCGGATAGGTGTCGCTGCGGCCTTGCAACGTGATGTTGATCAGCGGATTCGCGATCGCCGCCACGCCGGCCTCGCGCATCAGCGGCAGGAGCTTGCTGACGTAGTAGTTGTCCATGGAGTGCATCGAGGTCAGATGCGAACCAGCGACACGCCCCTGCAAGCCGAGCCGGTGCGTTTCAGCGGCGAGAGTCTCGATATGGCGCGACATCGGGTCGTCCGATTCATCGCAATGCATGTCGACGCGCAAGCCCTGCTCTGCCGCGAACTCGCACAACAGGCGCACGGACTGCGCGCCGTCGGCCATGGTGCGCTCGAAGTGAGGAATGCCGCCCACCACTTCCACGCCCATCGCGATCGACCGCTTGAGATTCTCGAACGCGCCCGCGCTGCGCAGCACGCCGTCCTGCGGAAACGCGACCAGTTGCAAGTCGAGATACGGCGCGACGCGGCGCTTCACTTCGAGCAGCGCCTCGACCGCGAGCAGGCGCGGATCGCATACATCCACGTGACTGCGGATTGCCAGCAGCCCGCGCGCGACGGCCCAGTCGCAATACTGCAGCGCGCGCTCGATCAGCGCCTCCTGCGTCAGATGCGGTTTCAGTTCGCCCCATAGCGCGATGCCCTCCAGCAAGGTGCCGGATGCGTTCACACGCGGCAATCCATAGGAAAGCGTCGCATCCATATGGAAATGTGGATCGACGAACGGCGGCGTGACGAGTGAGCCCGCGGCATCGATTTCTTCGCGCGCGGTCGCGGCCAGATTGGGCTCGACGGCGACGATGCGGCCACTTTCGATGCCGATGTCGACCGGCTGCTTGTGCTGCGGCGCGGCGCTTCGCGGCAGCGTCGCGCGGCGGATGATCAGATCCATGTATCGCTCCATGTTGACCGCTTTCTGATTGATCACGATTCTATCGGCGTCAGAAAGCGTGTGCGGGCGTTTTATTCAGCGAGTTCAAGATGCCGTACCGGCGAGCGGCGAGCAATCCGTACCGGCTATACGTCCCACCGCGCACCTATACTCGGCTGACAGACGGACGATGCGCGGCCGTCAGTCACTCACGGAGCAGGTGCATGAAGACAATCGGCGTGATCGGCGGGATGAGTTGGGAATCGTCCGTCGAGTATTACAAACTCCTCAACCGGTACGCTAAAGCGCGCTTGGGCGGTCACCACAACGCCCGCAGCTTGATGCTCACCGTCGACTTCGCGTCTGTCGAGGCGAACCAGAGAGCGGGCGACTGGGCTGCGCTCGGCCAGCAGATGGCCGACGCCGCGCGCCAACTCGAACGCGGCGGCGCCGATCTGGTAATGCTCGCGACCAACACGATGCATCGCGTGTATGAGTCGATCGAGGCGGTGATCGAGGTGCCGTTCCTGCATATCGCCGATCCGACCGGCAACGCGTTGCGCGCGGCGGGGATCGAGCGGGTGGGTTTGCTCGGCACGCGCTATACGATGGAGCAGACTTTTTATACGGGGCGCTTGCGCGAGAGATATGGTCTTGAGACCGTGATTCCCGATGAGACGGAACGCGCGGACGTGCACCGTATCATTTACGACGAGCTGTGCCACGGCAACGTGAACGATGCGTCGCGCAAGGTGTATCAGCAGGTGATCGAAGCGCTGGCTGCGCGCGGCGCGCAGGCGGTGATACTCGGCTGCACCGAAATCACGTTGCTGATCAAGCCGGATGATTCCGTGCTGCCGGTGTTCGATACGACTGCGCTGCATGCGCAAGCGGCGGTGGATTGGGCGATTGAGATGGTGTGAGCGCCGATGTGCGCGCGCGTTTCGATGTGGGCGCGCATGGACGCAAGTGCACACCGTCAGAAGTCAAAAAGCCCGCGTGGCTTGCGCCAGCGGGCCTTCAACAATGCTTGGTTGCGGGGGTAGGATTTGAACCTACGACCTTCGGGTTATGAGCCCGACGAGCTGCCAGACTGCTCCACCCCGCGTCAGAGAAAACGGATTGTATAGAGATGTTGGCAAGACGTCAAACAATCGCGCGAATTATTTCACGCTAATGAAACGGCTCACAGATCCTGGACCGTCGCGCCTTCAATCTTGCCGTCGATGATATCCGCGCCGTATTGGCTAGCGCTGCGTTTTGCCACACCGAAATCGGAGAACGTGACGGGCAGCACGAGACGAAACACGCGACTTGCCGTCGAGCCGCTGATCGCACCAGGCCGGCAGACGCGCACCGCAACGTCGTAGCCTTCGGCATGGCGCTTGTGACCGTCGAACTTGTCGAACGCCCGCGAAAACACGAGCGGATGCACTTCGAAGTCCTTATAAATGGCTGGGTAAAGTTCGGCCATGATGCCTTCCCGTTGCGCAAGAGCGCGAATATGTGTGATCCCACTATACGCCTCGGCATGACCGGCTCGCACTTTTATTTTCCACACACGGCCGGAGCAATTTTCACCCTCTCCGTTCCCACGCGATAAGATGCGGGGCTACAGGAATCACGCCCGAAAGTGAGAATCTCATGAAAATCGCCACCTGGAACGTCAACTCCCTCAAAGTCCGCCAGCAGCACGTGATCGACTGGCTCGGCACCAGCGGCACCGACGTGCTGTGCCTCCAGGAACTGAAGCTGACCGACGACAAATTCCCGCGCGCCGAACTTGAAGAAAAAGGCTACCGCAGCTGGTTCGCCGGCCAGAAGACCTACAACGGCGTCGGCATTCTGGTGCGCGAAGGCCTCTCGGTCGACGAAAGCAGCATCGTGCGCAACATTCCAGGCTTTGAAGATCCGCAGCAACGCGTGATTGCCGCGACCATCGAAGGTGTGCGCATCATTTCCGCCTATTTCCCGAACGGCCAGGCGCCGGGAACGGACAAGTTCGCGTACAAGCTGAGCTGGCTCGTCGCGCTGCACGACTGGATCGCGGGCGAGATGGCGCTGCATCCGAAGCTCGCGCTGCTCGGCGACTACAACATCGCACCGGAAGATCGCGACGTGCACGATCCGAAAGCGTGGGAAGGCCAGAACCTGGTGTCGCCTGAAGAGCGCGCCGAGTTCGTCCGGCTGATCGAGCTCGGCCTCGCCGATGCATTCCGTCTGTTCGAGCAGCCGGAAAAGA
>DASVNP010000222.1:0-31986 GCA_036383775.1 Paraburkholderia sp.
TGGCGCTTTGTGCCCGGCAGCAGGACCGTGTGCAACTGCGCGCCAAATGCACGCACGCGCTCCATCACTGACTTGTTGCGACGCACGAGAAAGTTATAGCCCAGCACGGCGGGCACCGCGACCGCGAGGCCGATCGCCGTCATGATCAGCGCCTCGCCGACCGGACCGGCCACCTTGTCGATCGACGCCTGCCCGGCGATGCCGATTGCGGTCAGCGCGTGATAGATGCCCCACACCGTGCCGAACAGACCGACGAACGGTGCCGTCGAGCCGACCGTGCCGAGGAACGCCAGACCGTCCTGCAGGCGGTTCGACACGCTGGTGATAGCACGCTCGATCGACACATCGATCCACGTGTTGCGATCCACGGCTTCGAGCAAGGCCTCGTCATGGTGCGCGCCGGCCTCGATTCCCACCTGCGCGATAAAACGGAACGGCGAATTCTCGTCGAGCTGCGCCGCGCCCTGCGCGAGCGACGGCGCACTCCACAGTTGCTCGTCGGCAGATTTCGCGCGACGGCTCGCCCGCAGTTGCTCGAAGAACTTGGTGATCATGATGTACCAGCTTCCCATCGACATGAGCACGAGCAGAATCAGCACGAAACGCGCAACAAAGTCGCCGTTCGCCCATAGCGCGCCAAGGCCGTAGGGGTTCGTCACTTCGATGCTTGCCTGGGCCCAGGCCGCCTGCGGCACGACGAGAGAGCTGACGGCCGCAGCCGGGATCAGCAGGCTGGCCGCGAAAGCGGCAAAGTAACGCTTCTTCATACATGCTCCAGATGGTTCAGTCATTGATGTAGGACGGATCTGCGCCGATGCAAACCAGGTCCGCGCGCGGCATTCAGCTCAGCTTGAATGAGAACGGTACCTGCACGCGAACCGGCTGCCCTTGCGAAATGCAGTTGAATTTCTTGACCGCGACGAAGGCCGCATGATCGAGAACCGGATCCGCGGACTGTTCGACCTTCTCATCGGTCACGTGCCCTTGCGGGTCGACAACGAAGGAGATCGTTACGTCGCCCGTAATTTCGTTATCCTGTGCTTCCTGCGGATAGCCCATCGAGCGGCGGACCTCGTCCGAGTTCGGGCACACCACGCCGATCGCGTGACTCACCGGCTTTGCGGGTGCCGGCGGTGCGACGGGTGCGGGCGGCGGCGCAAGCGGCGCCGGCTCAGGCGTGGCCTGATGTGTGATCGTCGGCGTGGACGGCGGCGTGAGCGCCACTTCAGGCGGCGGTACGAACGGACGCGGCCGCGGTGGCGGTGCGAACTTAGGCGGCGGCAGCTTGACGGTTGGGATTGGCGGCGGCGGAGGTGGCTTCACCGGCTGGATGATTCTGGTTTCGATCGGCTTCTGCACGATCTGCACGACCTTGTTCGCGAGGCCGTTCATCAGCGCCCAGATGAAGAAAAGGTGAAGCAGCAGGACCGCGGCGATGCCGGCGTAACGGCGAACCGAATTCTGCCGGCGACGCCCATATTGGCGTGGACGCGCGCCCGGAGGCGCCAGTCTGGAAATCAGCTCTGTTGACATGCATCACTCCGGTAAGCGCCGGCCCTCTTATGCGGTGCGCGAATGGGAAGTGATCTACGTTAGCTGACGGGCGGTAGGCGCGTGAACGAAGAATTCCATATTTGGATTTCTGTCCACGCATGGGAAAGATCGGAGGCAACCGGCTCACGCCGCGCTACCGGGTCCGTCCCGTGTCTGATCCCGGACGGACGCGGGCTAAATCAGGGGATAGGGGAAGACCGGAAATGAGGAGGTGTTGTACTCGATGGATCCGCCGTTTCCGGCGCGGACTACTCCGCCAGCACGTCACCAAACCCGCCGACCCGCACCCCTGCCGCGCGAATCGCCATAGCGACTTTGGGCGACAGCAGTGCGTGCAGTTCATCCGCGTGCCGGTAATCCCGCATGCCGTCGCTCAGCGCCCGCTCTCCCGCCACCGCGGGATGGCAATAGATTTCCGCCACTCCATGCGGCAGATCGGCCAGCGCCGCGAGCCACACGGCTTCGTCCATGCGCCCGCTATCGGCAATCCCGACCACGTAGTCGTTATGCGCGATGCCAGCGCGATTCAGGCGCGCTCTCACGTGGGCAATCCATGGCCGCAACCACAGCGGCGCGTTCGCCTCGAACGGCAAGCGCATGGCCTTCATGCCGTACTCGCGGCCGATGTCGAGAATCAAACCGAGCACGGTTGGGTGCAGATGAAAATGCTTGTGGGTGTTGACGTGATCGAGCGTCAAACCGGTCTTCGCGAAGGCTTCAAACTGCGCGCGAATCTCACGCGCGAGTTGCTTGCGCACATGCGGAAGGAAGAAAAACCGCACCCCGTCGCGCACCATGTTGTCGCCGAAGCGGCCATGTTCATCGAGCAAGGCCGCAATCCGCGCGCGCGGCGTGACCGCGTCACCGTCGGCCAGCACCAGATGCAGGCCGACTCGCAGTTGCGGCAACGCCCGGGCGCGCGCCACCGCGTCCGCGGCGGCCGGCGCGCCGATCATCAGGCTGGCGGCGCTCAGCACGCCGTCGCGATGCGCCCGCTCGACTGCCTCGTTCACCCGGGGATGCAGGCCAAAGTCGTCCGCGGTCACGATCAGCCCGCGTCGTTCAACGGCCATCCGACGCCTCCGCGACATCCATCACGTTCAGCGCGCCTTTGCGCGCCGTCGTCTGTCTAGCGGGCCCGACAGGCACACGCGCGCCACGCCATACCACATGCGAGCCGAACGCGCCCGCGAACCACTGCAGCGCCAGCAAGCCGTCGCGCAGCGGCACGAGCGGCAAATCCCGCCAGAAAGTCCGCTCATGCCGCGCGGAGCGCAGGTGCATCAGCAGACGAGCCGCCAGTCCGAGCGCAGTACTCGCCGCACCCATGAGCACGGCGCCCAGGTGCGCAGCGGGCGCATTGGCCGCCACGCTGGCGGTGAGCCACGCCCCCAGGAGAATCCACGGCGTCGGAAACGTGATGAAGAGGAACGAGAACCCGAGCGGATTGATCGAGCGGATCGTGCGCAGCCAGCGCGTTTCGCGCTGCCATAACGCGGAGAACGTCGGCTCGATGACGTCGGTGGCCACCATCACGCGTGAGAGCACGGTTTGCAAACCGAGCGCGCGCACGTGTTCGGCCAGCCAGTAGTCGTCTGCGAGACAGTTTTTCAGCGCCTCGAAACCGCCGATGCGCTCGAGCGTCTCGCGCCGCAAGGCGAGTGTCGCGCCGAAACCGAAGCGGCGCGAACCGGCCGCGTGCGCCACGCGCACCGACGGCGCGAACCATTCGTTGATGAAGAGCGAGCCGACGCGCGGCCAGAAACCGCCGACGCCCTGCGCCACATAGAGGCAGGTGACCACGCCCACACGCGGATCCGCAAGCGGCGCGGCGACGCTGTCGAGATAATCGGCTTCGACGGCGATGTCGCTGTCGGCAATCACGATGACCTCGTAGCGTGCCCGCTCCGCCATATTGATCAGATTGCTCACCTTGAGATTGCTGCCGTGCACTCGCGTGTCGATTGCGAGCTCGATGTCGTGCTGTGGATAGACGGCCTGCAAACGGCGCACCACGGCGATGGCGGGATCCTCCGGCGAGGACACGCCGAGCACCAGTTGAAAACGCCCGTGGCGCTGCTCGCAAAAGGTCTGCAGATTTTCGTAGAGACGCGGCTCGGCGCCGCAAAGCGGCTTGAGCACGCTGACGCCAACCTGCGCGAAGTCAAGCTGCGAGTGCCGACCCGCCGTGGCGGCATGGCCCGTGGCGGTGCCAGCGAAGTCGTGATGGGTTGACGCGCCGCGGCGCGACGCGAAGAACGGCATCGCCACCGCTGCCAGCATCGCGTAAAGTGAAGCGCCGGCGCAACCGGCCAGCAGGAGCCATTGGAATGCGGTCAATGCGTGCGCTACCATCGCCCGGTTCCGTTAGTGCTCAGCCAGCACGAACGGCCTGCCCGTCAAACGAAGATGAAGAATCACGAGCCAGCGCCGCGGGCAGCTCGACGCGACCGCAACGGGCCATGCGCGCCGGCCGGCTTGCGTGGCCTGCGTCGCCCGCGTGGCATAGTGGCCCTGAAGCGCGAGTTCGAACGCAGCCTGCGCGAACTCGCGCGTGACGATTACACCACTGATGATCAGAGCGACGGCGAGCAGCCGGAACGGCGCGGAACTGAAGGCGTGCGGGGAAACCGGCAGCACCAGTAGCGCGAGGCACACGAGCACCTCGGCGCCCATGGCCGTGAGCGAGGCCACCATGAGGTGGGCCCTCAGCATGTCGACGGTGACTGGCTTCATGGCTTGGTCTCGAGACCTGACGAAAGGCGCGGCGCCCTGCATCGGCACCGCTCGCCGGCGTGTTAAGGCACCGGCCGGCCATTTCGGCGATGTGCTTACGATTAGGTTGCAATGTCTCAAAGCAGGCCCCTGTAGCGTGCCCGCAATGGTACCGCGACAGCGACCTGCTGAGGGGCGATAGTAGCGATTCAAGCTGAAGAGAACCTTAAGATAGCAAGCGTACAAAGCAGGTATTGAACAGTCTGGTTAAACTTCCGGAGTGCAGTTTAAAGCCTATTTAAAACACCTGCTGCCAAGCAGTAAATATCGAACGGAATAAATTGACCCATGCGCGTACTCCTCGTAGAAGACGATGAACTGATTGGCTGCGGCGTCGAAGCGGGGCTGCGTCAGGCCGGGTTCACCGTCGACTGGGCGCGCGACGGCCACAAGGCCAGCCTCGCGCTCGACACCACGGCCTACGCTCTCGTTCTGCTCGATCTCGGCTTGCCCCGGGTGTCGGGGCTGGACCTGCTGAAACGGCTGCGCGATGCGGGCAAGGACGTGCCGGTGCTGGTGCTGACCGCGCGCGGCACGGTGATCGACCGGGTTGGCGGCCTTGAAGCGGGCGCTGACGACTATCTCGGCAAGCCGTTCGATCTGACCGAGCTGATCGCCCGCTGCCGGGCCTTGCTGCGGCGCGCACAAGGCCGCAGCGTCGAGCTGATCCGCTATCGTGACCTGACCGTCAATCCAGCCGCCCAGACCGTCGAAATCGGCTCGACGCGCGTGGCCCTCACCTCGCGTGAATGGGCGATCCTGATGCAGTTGCTGACCAATCAGGGGATTCCTCAATCGCGCTCACGGTTGGAAGAGAGCTTGTACGGGTGGCAGGAGGAAATCGAAAGCAATGCGATCGAGGTGCACGTCTCCAATCTGCGCAAGAAACTCGGCGCCAAGCTGATCAGAACCGTGCGCAATATCGGCTACGTGGTGGAGAAAGCGTAATGGGTGCGTCGATTCGCCGGCGCCTCGCGTTGCTAGTGCTCGCCAGCATCCTGCTGGTGTGGGGCGTTGCGCTGGTAACGAGCTATCGCCAGGCCGAGCGCGAAGTCAGCGAATGGGAAGAAGCGCGCCTCGCGGAACTGGCGCAGATTCTTGCATTGCTCGATCAGCACAATCTCACCACGCTCGCCAACGCGCGGATCGACGTGCGCGAGGAAGAAAAAGGCGGCGAAGCCGGCGCCAACGACAGCGACGACGACGACTCTCTGCCGCGCGATGCGCTCTTCCAGGTGCGCGCCGCGAACGGCGACGTGCTGGCGGGCAGCCCGGCATTGCACACGCTCAAGGCATGGGATTTGCCGGTGCCCGCCGTCACCGGCGCGCAGACTCTAACGCTCGGTGGTCAGATATATCACTCGTTCACGTTGCGTGACACCTCGCTCGGCCATATCGTGCGCGTGTTCGAGCCGGCCAATACGCGCAGTGACCTGGTGAGCGGCATCGCGAGCCGGATCGCCCGCCCCACGCTGATGGCCTTGCCGGTGCTCGCGATCCTGGTGTGGCTCAGCATCGGCTGGAGTCTGGAGCCGCTCAGGGTGCTCTCGGAGGCGATCAGGTCGCGCGACGTCAACCGGATGGCGCCGATCGATATCGGCCACGCGCCGACCGAGGTGCGCCCGCTCGTCGATGCAATCAACCTGATGCTGTCGCGCCTGCTGCGTTCTCTGGAACGCGAACGGGCGTTTACCGCCGATGCCGCCCATGAACTGAAAACGCCGCTCGCCGCCATCAAGGTGCAAGCTCAGGTCGCGCTGGGCGAACCGGACGAGGCGCGGCAGCGCCTCGCCATGGAGCGCGTGGTGCAAGGGGTCGATCGCAGCGCGCGGCTCGCCGAGCAATTGCTGCTGCTCGCGCGTCTGGACGTGCATGAAACCATCACGAGCGCGCCGCTCAAGCCTGCCACGGTGGCCAAAGACGCCTTGCTTGCCAACGAACGCAACGCGCAGCAGAAAAACATTCGTGTGGTGCTGACGGGCGACATGCGCGCCGAGATCAACGCCGAGCCCGTTCTGATCGGCATCCTGTTCGACAATCTGCTCGACAACGCGATCAAGTACGGGCGTGCCGGGGGCAGCATCGAGGTCGCGGTGCGGCACACGGACGACCGCGTGCAGGTGACCGTGCGCGACGACGGCCCGGGCGTCGCCCCGGGCGATATGGCCCGCCTGACGCATCGTTTTTTCCGCGCGACCGGCAATCAGGCCACCGGCAGCGGCCTGGGGCTTTCGATCGTCGCACGGATCGCGGAGCATTTCGGCGCGAGCCTGCATCTCGGCACGGGTATCGGCGAGCAGGGTCTCGCCGTCGAAGTGTCATTTCCCGCTTATGCGCAGGCGCGCTGAGAACGCCGCCAGCGCCTTAGCGCTGGCCCGTATCGCCCACGACTGAACCCTCGGCGAGCGCCACGCGCCCTGCCCGCTCATCGGGCTTCCCGCCCTTTTGCAGGCGCTTCGGCGACTCGGCGAACTGCCACGCAACGAGCCCCGGCACGAACATCACCAGATCGCGTATGCGCCGCGCACCGGCCAGTGCGAGACAGGTGGACGGATCGAGGCCCAGTGCGCCGCCGATCAGGATGAAGCCGCCTTCCTGCACGCCGAGGCCGCCCGGCACGAAAAACGCCGCGCTGCTGATCGCCTGGATCAGCGATTCGATCACGACTGCTTCGACCAGCGTGACGTGCACGCCGAGAAAATACAGCGCGATCCAGATTTCCAGCGACGTGAGGAAGCATTGCAGCGGCTGCCAGAAGAACAGATAGCGCAGTATCGGGCCGCGCCGGCGCCAGATCAGCTTGATGGACTGATCGATCTGTGCCGACTGGCCGACAAGCGTGGCGAGCTTGCCGCTCGTGATGTGATTGAGGGCACGCGTCATGCGCTCGAACGGGCTTGCGTGCTGCACGAGTGCGAACAGCACCAGGAGCGGCGTGAGCACCACCACGCCCCACGCCAGCTGACCGGCCAGCCGCAGCGTGCCGGAGTGCGCATGCGCGAACAGAAAGCCGATGCCGACCATGGTAAAGAGCAGCTGGCTGATCACCGTGAGCTGCATATCCACAATGATGCTGCCCACCGCCGTGGACGGCCGCACGCCCCAGCGCTTGAGCATGCGGAACGACACCACCTCGCCGCCGATGCGCGCCACCGGCAGCATGCAATTGACCGACTCGCGCACCCACACCAGGTGCAGCATCCTGAGCACGCCGGGTCGGTTCGCGCCGCGAATCAGCGAGCGCCAGTCGCAGGCGTTGGCGAGCATGGGCAACACGTGCGCCAGTGCGGCCAGCAGGAGGCCCGCGCCTGCCGCCCGCAGCGCGTCGAGCACCGCGCCAGGATTGTCCTGCCAGACGAGCCAAAGCGACCCCAGCAAGCCGGCGAGCGCTGCGAGACGGCCGAGATGCTTCATCACGCTACCACCTCGTGCGTGCGTTCCATGCCGGTTGCCCGGCCTTCAATGCTCTCGTTGGAAAACTTGCCCATCATTACCGATCCAGACTGCACTTTATTCGTCATTCGTCCTGCGCCGCCGACAGCAGACCGTCGTCGTCCACCTTGAAGCTGAAGCCGCGCCAGATGACACGCGACGACCGGAAGCTCGCGACAAAAATCGCGAACGATACGATATCCCACAACGGCAGCAGCCACAGGTCGCGGCGCGCCTGCTGCAACGCGCGATCGGACAGCACCTTTAGCGCGAGCCGCGCGCACATGGCCGTCAGCGCGAGCGCGCACGCCCACCACGCGCCACCAGAGAACAGCACGGCGAGCAATGCAAACGCGAGGGGATGAATCAACGCCGAGCCGAGATGGCCGAGCGGATCGATACTGCGGATCGTGCGGCTCCACCGCAGTTCGTGCGCGATCAATTGCGTCGCGCTCGCTTCGACGCAGGCATGCGCGATCGTGAACGGCGGAATCGCCACTTTCTCGCCAATGGTGCGCACCGCTTCGCCGATTGCGTGATCCTCGGCCAGGTGCCGCACGAACGGCGTAAAGCCGCCGATTTTCTCGAACGTATCGCGCCGCATCACGATGGTCTGCCCGAAGCACGGCCGCGCGAGTCCGAGCGCTAGACCGGTCACGACGCCGGGCAGGAACTGATAGTTGGTGGCCTTGGCCGACAGGCGCGGCCAGAAACCCGGATCGGGCTGCCCACGGTACACGCACGTGACGAGTCCCACGCCAGGCTTCTGCAATTCGCCGATCACGTTGCGCAGATAGTCCGGCCCGACGCTCACGTCGCTGTCGGCGAACACCAGCACGTCGTGCCGCGCTTGCGGCAGCATATTGAGGATATTGCTGATCTTGCGGTTTGGACCGTACAGACGCGCATCCGCGACCACGGTGATGTCCGCTTCAGGAAAGAGCCGCCGCAGATCGTCGACGGTTTGCAGCGCGGGATCGGCCGAGTCGTGCACGCCAAACAGGAACTGCACGGGCCCCGGATAATTCTGCCGGCAGAAGCTCGAGAGATTGTCGAGCAACGCCCACTCATTGCCGTGCAACGGCTTGAGGATCGTAACCGGCGGAAAGCTGGTCGGCTCGGACACCGGGCGCGCGAAGAACCGCCCGATCAGCGCACTCGCCAACACGGTGTAACCGACCCCGAAAACGGCGCCCGCCGCGCACGCATAGGCTAGCGTGACGGCGAGCAGGTGCGCGGCGTTCACGCTTGGTGAGCGCGCAGGAAGCGGAAAAACTCGACGCCTTCACGCAGACGCCGTTTCATCATGTCCCAGCTCGTCAACATCTCGCGCAGGATTTCCCAGATCTTCGACGGGCGGAAATAGAACCGCTTGTAGAAGTTCTCGAGCTGATGATAGATCTCGTCGCGCGACAGATGCGGATAGCCGATCGCCGCGAGCTGCACGCCTTCCTTGCTGACGAGGTTGATCACCTTGTTCTCTTCGAGCCAGCCGTTTTCCACCGCCTGGTTGTAGAGCGTCGTGCCGGGGTACGGCGCGGCGAGCGACACCTGGATCGTGTGCGGATTGATCTCTTTCGCGTACTCGATGGTCTTCTGGATCGTGTCCTGCGTTTCGCCCGGCAGACCGAGAATGAAGGTGCCGTGGATCTTGATGCCGAGCTTGCGGCAGTCGTCGCTGAAACGGCGCGCGATATCCGTGCGCAGGCCCTTCTTGATGTTCAGCAGGATCTGGTCGTCGCCGGATTCGTAGCCGACCAGCAAGAGGCGCAGGCCGTTTTCCTTCATGATCTTCAGCGTGGAGTACGGCACGTTCGCCTTCGCGTTGCACGACCACGTCACGCCGAGCTTGCCCAGGCCGCGGGCAATTTCCTCGACGCGCGGCTTGAAGTCGGTGAAGGTGTCGTCGTCGAACATGATCTCCTTGACTTCAGGCATGTTGTCGCGAATCCACTTCACTTCTTCCAGCACATTCTCGACCGAGCGCGTGCGGTAACGGTGCCCGCCCACCGTTTGCGGCCACAGGCAGAAGGTGCACTTGGAACGGCAGCCGCGGCCCGTGTAGATCGACACGTACGGGTGCTTCAGATAGCCGATGAAATAGTTGTTGATCGTCAGGTCGCGCTGGTACACCGGCGCGACGAACGGCAGCTCGTCCATGTTCTCGAGGATCGGACGCGCTTCGTTGTGCTCGATCGAACCGTCGGCCGCGCGATAGCTGAGACCTTTGATCTGCGCGAACGGTTTGCCTTCGGCAACTTCCTGGCAGGTGAAGTCGAATTCCTCACGGCAGACAAAGTCGATCGCCTCGCTCGCGGTTAGCGAATTGTGCGGGTCGACCGCGACCTTCGCGCCGACCATGCCGACCAGCAGCGACGCCTTGCGCTTTTTCAGGTCTTCGGCAAACAGTGCGTCGGTAGGGAAAGACGGGGTGCTGGTGTGGATGACCACCAGATCATATTGCTGCGCAATATCGAGCGTGGCTTCGACGGACAGTCCGTCGGCGGGGGCGTCGAGTACACGGCTGTCAGGTACCAGTGCGGCGGGCTGTGCGAGCCACGTGGGATACCAGAATGAGCGGACTTCACGCTTGGCCTGATAGCGCGAACCCGCGCCACCATCGAAGCCGTCGTACGACGGCGCCTGCAAGAACAGGGTTTTCATGGATGCTCCAGCAAGCCTTTAATCGGCGCTTTCAGTTCTCTGTCGAAAAACTATTGGAACTCTTGCCCGCGAGGATGCAGGTAATCGCGCAGATACTACGGAGCAAAGCTGAAGGAAACCTTAAGAAAAATACTCGGTAACCTGCGGCTCTGCGGCACGAAAATCGCCTGCGCGAATCTCACCCCGCCTTTCATGTCAAGAGCGTGAAAGAGCGCGCCGGCAGCCGAATCAACGCACATTCGCCGCCGCCGCGCCCCGCAAGCATAACGCATGCCGCGCACCACTGCTGGGCCGCCTGCCGGTGCGCTCGCCCACAATCAGATAAGATAATCGGTATCGGCAGTCCATCCATGGCCGCACGGGTCCAGCCCAATGCTTCAAGACCGCGCGGCCTGCCTTTTCTGTCTTTCCCACCTACAGGAAACCCCAGCATGGCCACCTCGAACTATACGGACACGCGACTTCTGATCAACGGCGAATGGTGCGACGCCGCCTGCGGCAAGACCCTCGACGTCATCAACCCCGCCACTGGCCAGGCGATCGGCAAGGTGGCGCACGCCGGCATCGCCGATCTGGACCGGGCGCTGGCCGCCGCTCAGCGCGGCTTCGAGGCCTGGCGCAAGGTGCCCGCCAACGAGCGCGCCACGACGATGCGCAAGGCCGCCGCGCTGGTGCGCGAGCGCGCCTCGGACATCGCCCGGCTGATGACGCTGGAACAGGGCAAGCCGTTTGCCGAAGCACGTGTGGAAGTGCTGTCGGCGGCCGATATCATCGAATGGTTTGCCGACGAGGGCCGCCGTGTCTACGGCCGGGTCGTGCCGTCGCGCAATCTGGCTGTGCACCAGCAGGTGCTCAAGGAGCCGATTGGCCCGGTGGCGGCGTTCACGCCGTGGAACTTCCCGGTCAACCAGGTGGTGCGCAAGCTGAGCGCGGCGCTCGCCTGCGGCTGCTCGTTCCTCGTCAAGGCCCCGGAAGAAACCCCGGCGTCGCCGGCGGCGCTGCTGCAGGCGTTTGTCGAAGCAGGCGTGCCGGCGGGCACGGTCGGCCTCGTGTTCGGCGATCCGGCGGAGATTTCCGCCTACCTGATTCCGCATCCGGTGATCCGCAAGGTGACGTTCACCGGCTCGACACCGGTCGGCAAGCAGCTGGCGGCGCTGGCCGGCGCGCATATGAAGCGCGCCACGATGGAGTTGGGCGGCCATGCGCCGGTGATCGTGGCTGAAGACGCCGACGTGGCGCTCGCCGTGAAGGCCGCCGGCGGCGCGAAATTCCGCAATGCGGGCCAGGTCTGCATTTCGCCGACGCGCTTCCTCGTACACAACAGCATCCGCGAAGAGTTCGCCGCGGCGCTCGTCAAGCACGCTGAAAGCCTGAAGGTCGGCGACGGCCTCGCCGAAGGCACGACGCTCGGGCCGCTCGCCAACGCACGCCGCCTGACGGCGATGAGCAAGGTGCTGGACGACGCGCGCAAGGTCGGCGCCACGGTCGCGACTGGTGGCGAACGGGTGGGCTCGGAGGGCAACTTCTTCGCGCCGACCGTGCTGACCAACGTGCCGCTCGAAGCCGACGTGTTCAACAACGAGCCGTTCGGCCCGATCGCCGCGATCCGCGGCTTCGACAAACTGGAAGAGGCGATCGCCGAATCCAACCGTCTGCCGTACGGCCTCGCGGGCTATGCGTTCACGAAGGCGTTCAGCAATGTGCATCTGCTGTCGCAGCAGCTGGAAGTCGGCATGCTGTGGATCAACCAGCCGGCCACGCCCTGGCCGGAGATGCTGTTTGGCGGCGTGAAGGATTCGGGCTACGTTTCGGAAGGCGGGCCGGAGGCGATGGAAGCCTATCTGGTCACCAAGTCGGTGTCGGTGACGGCGGCTTAAGGTGATTTAAGGCGGCTGGCGGCTCGCTGCTGAGTTCTTGAACTATTGAGCCGCCGGCAGTTTCTGCCGTATCCGCTCCGGGTCCGCGAGACGCTGCTCGCGGACCTTTTTTCATTCTGACGACCCGCAGCTAACTTCGACCCATGCAACCCACCCTGACCGGCAAGACCGTGGAGCTCAGGCCGCTTCAATTGGACGACGCGCAAGGTTTGCTCGAGGCCGCCGCGGACGGGCAACTCTGGAACATGAAGCTGACGGTCGTGCCGGGACCGGACACCATCGGCGGCTATCTCGCTACCGCACTCGACGGCCGCACGGCCGGCACCGTCATGCCGTTCGTGATCGTGCGGCGCGATACCGGCGCGCTAGTCGGCAGTACGCGCTTCTGGAAAATCGACCGCGTGAACCGCAAACTCGAAATCGGCCACACATGGTTGAGCGAGTCGGCGCAGCGCTCGGCGGTGAACACCGAGGCGAAGTATCTGCTGTTGTGTCACGCATTCGAAGTCATGCAATGCGTGCGCGTGCAGTTCACCACGGACGAACTCAACGAGAAATCACGCGCCGCGATTCAGCGGATCGGCGCGAAGCTGGAAGGCGTGGTCCGGCACGAACGCATCATGCCGGACGGGCGCAAGCGCAATTCGGTGCGCTTTAGCATCATCGACGACGAATGGCCCGAGGTGAAGGCGATGCTGGAAGAAAAGCTGGCGCGGTGACGTGTCGTCCGTGATTCACGGCGGGCGCTTCCCCGAGGTTCGCTCACGAGCTGGATCACCACACCGCGCCTGCCTCACCCAGCCCTCTCAAACATGCACGTCCCGCTCGTTGAGCGGCGCCGCCGCCACCCCAGCCAGTTCTTCGCGCAACACATCGCGTGCATGATGCCGGCGCACCCAGAGCGCGGTGAGAATCGGCACCAGAATCGCCGTTACGAGACAGGCCGTCGCAACCATCGCCGTCGCCGCCGGCACCAAAGCCTTGAAGCTCGGAATCATCTCGCCGATGATTGCCGGATTCGCCACCGCGGCGCCCGCCGTCGACGACGCCGCCAGCCCCGCCGCCCCATTGCCCCCGGCGATCCACCGGTCCGCGAGAATCAGCGGAATACCCGTCACGACGATCACCGCGAGGCCAAGCACGACGCCCGGAATGCCGCTCTTCACGATCACGTTCAGGTCGATGCCGTTGCCGAGCGCGAAGCCGAAAAACGGAATCAGCGGATGCACGCAGCGGCCGAAGAACTCGCGCAGATCGCTGTCGATATTGCCCAGCGCGAAGCCGATCAGGAACGGCAGCACCGCGCCGACAAAGAGCCGCGGCTCGAAGAACGCGACGCCCGCCGCGCCGAGGATGATCATGCTGACGAGCGGACCGGATTCGACCGACATCAGCACGAACGCGCCCGCCTCCTCCTTGCTGCCGTATTGCTGCATCACCGCCGCATAGAGGCCGCCGTTGGTCATGTCCATCGAGGTCGTGATCGCCAGCACCGAGAGGCCCGCGAAGAGGCCCGCCTTGATGCCGTCGACCGGAATGAAATGCGAGGCGATCAGCGTCGCGATCCACGCCACCGCCATTTTGGTCACGAGCAGCGTGCCCGACTTGCGCAGCACGGTGCCGGTCGCCCGGAGGTTGATCGTCGCGCCCATGCAGAAGAACCACACCGCCAGAATCGGCACGGTGCCGGCGATCAAACCGTTGGTGAACGACCCGAAGTACTTGCCCGCGCCCGGCGCGAACGTGTGAGCACAGGCGCCGAGCAGCAGCGGCACCAGCATCAGGCCGCCAGGAATGCGGTCGATGGCCTTCTTGAGCTTCATGCCTCCTCCATGGACTTCGCGTCCAGTTAGCGGGTGGAACCGGATGGTTCCCCCCGGGGTAATGTCCCGTTCTCGCGCCGGGTTGCTCCCTTTCGGCGCAATATAGCATCGGAACAGGAACGTCGTTCCGCTTCGATTGAATATCGCGCTCATCGTTTACCCTTTTCTCACTCCAAAGCCTGGCTGGCTATAGTGTGGCAGTGCAATATTTTCGGACCATCGTTCCACATATTGATTTCTGCGTTACAGTCGAGCCCGGAACGGCGCTGTTATCGCGTGACGGCGTGCCGCCGCCACCGCTTGGAGAAAGAACCATGGAAGTGAGACAGGCCATCAGCAGCGACCATGCAAGGACGCTGGATACCGCGGGGTTGCGCAAGGCGTTTCTGGTCGAGCAGGTGTTCCAGCCCGACGCGTTGAAACTCACCTATGGCCATATCGACCGGATCATCGTCGGTGGCGCGTGCCCGGTGGCGCGCGCGGTCGAAGTGCCCGCCTCGCTCGGCCAGGCGATCGGCGTGAACACGCTGCTCGAGAGGCGCGAACTCGGCGCGATCAACATCGGCGGCGACGGCTGGGTCGACGTGGACGGCACGCGCCACACCGTGCGCAATGAAGAGGCGATCTATATCGGCCAGGGTGCGCAAGCGATCGCGTTCGGCAGCGACGACGCCACGCGCCCCGCGAAGTTCTACCTGAATTGCGCGCCGGCCCATGCGTCGTATCCCACCCGCACGATCTCGCTCGCGCAGGCCGCGCCGCAAACGCTCGGCGACCCCGCCACGAGCAACCGCCGCACCATCTACAAGTTCATCGTTCCCGAGGTGCTGCCCACCTGCCAGTTGTCGATGGGCATGACGAAGCTCGAACCCGGCAGCCTCTGGAACACCATGCCCTGCCATACGCACGAGCGCCGCATGGAGGTGTACTTCTATTTCAATGTAGCCGGCGACGCCGCGGTCTTCCACATGATGGGCGAGCCGAACGAGACGCGGCATATCCTCGTGCACAACGAGCAGGCCGTGATCTCGCCGAGCTGGTCGATTCACTCGGGCGTCGGCACGCAGGCGTACACGTTCATCTGGGGCATGGTCGGCGAAAACCAGGTATTCGGCGACATGGATCACCTCGCGGTTCGGGACTTGCGGTGATGGCCCGCCTAGTTTGCATCCACCACTCCTCGCGCGCGCCATGGGCCTGAATACCATGAATCCCTTCGACCTCACCGGCCGCGTCGCCATCGTCACGGGCAGCAATACGGGGCTCGGCGCCGGCATGGCAGTGGCGCTTGCCGCCGCGGGTTGCGACATCGTCGGCGTGAGCCGCGCCGACGCCGGCGACACGCCCGCGCGCGTCGAGGCGAGCGGCCGCCGTTTCGCCGACGTGCGCGCCGATCTCGGCTCGCTCGCGCCGGTCGGCGACATCGTGCGCGCCGCCGTGGAAGCGTTCGGCCGCATCGACGTGCTGGTCAACAACGCCGGCATCATCCGCCGCGACAATGCGCTCGACTTCACCGAAGCCGACTGGGACGCCGTCGTCGACGTCAATCTGAAGAGCCTCTTCTTTCTCTCGCAGGCCGCCGCGCGGCAGTTCGTCAAGCAGCAGAGCGGCGGCAAGATCATCAACGTCGCGTCGATGCTGTCGTTCCAGGGCGGCATACGGGTCGCCTCGTACACGGCGTCGAAGAGCGGCGTGCTCGGGCTCACGCGGCTGCTCGCGAACGAATGGGCGGCGCACGGCATCAACGTGAACGCGATCGCGCCAGGCTATATGGCAACGGCAAACACGGCGGCGTTGCGCGACGACACCAGGCGCCGCGAGGAGATTCTCGGCCGCATTCCCGCGGCCCGCTGGGGCACGCCGGACGATCTCGCGGGACCGGTCGTGTTCCTGGCGTCGTCCGCTTCGGACTATGTGCATGGGCATACACTGGCGGTAGACGGCGGCTGGCTCGCGCGCTGACTCGGCAGAGCGCGCGCGGCGCGGTATGCTCTCGGCGGCTCGCCAACGCACGCGTTGGCATCGCGGGAATGCACGAACAGGGACGACGGAAATGGCAGCAATGGGCAAACAGCGCAAGGACGACGCGGAACACGCCGACAGCGGCGGCATGGCTGACGAGCGCGCCGATGAGCGAGGCAAGGAACGGGGTGAGTCGGCGTCATCGATCGGCCGGGTATTCGCGATCCTCGGCGCGATCGGCGACAGCGGACAGATCGGCATCAGCGAATTGTCGCAACGCCTCGCCATGTCGAAGACGACCGTGCACCGCGTGATCCAGACGCTCAAGGCGCTCGGCTATGTGACGCAGGAAATTGAAACCGAACGCTACCGGCTCACGATCCGCTTATTCGAACTCGGCGCGAAGGCGCTGGAAAGCGTCGATCTCGTGCGCGAGGCCGACGTCGAGATGCGCCGCATCGGCGAGGCGACCCGCGAGGCGGTCCACCTCGGCGCATTCGACGAAGACGCCATCATCTACATCCACAAGATCGACGCCGATTATGGGCTGCGCATGCAGTCGCGAATTGGCCGCCGCAATCCGCTGCACAGCACCGCGATCGGCAAGGTGCTGCTCGCGTGGATGGACCCCGCCGACGCGCGCGAGGTGCTCTCACACGTGGAATTTCGCAAGTCGACGGCCAAATCGCTCGGCTCCGCCGATGCGGTGCTCAGCATTCTGCCGCGCGTGCGCGCGCAAGGTTATGGGGAGGACAACGAGGAACAGGAAGAAGGTCTGCAGTGTCTCGCGGTGCCGGTGTTCGACCGCTTCGGCCGGGTGATCGCCGGCCTGTCGATTTCGTTTCCCACCATGCGCTGCGGCGCCGACACCAAGTCGCATTACGTGACGCTGCTCAAGCGCGCGGGTCTCGCGATCTCGACGCGGCTCGGTTATCACGAGCCAACATTGGCAGCATCGGCGCGCCTACCCGCCGAACAGGGCTAAGCGAACCGGCGCGCACCCGCGCGCAGACGGTTCAAGGCAGCATCCGCTCCAGCACCCGGTCCTTCAGAACCAAGCGATGAAAGAGCGCCGCTGCAATATGCAGTGCGATCAGCGCGAACAACACCCAGGCCAGTACGCCGTGGATGTCGCCCATGGCGTGACCGACAGGCGACCCGACCGGCGAGAGGGCCGGATAAGGCAACACACCAAAGAGCTTCACCGACCAGCCCCGCGAGGACGCATTGGCCCACCCGAGTACGGGCACGGCCACCAGCGTGAGGTAGAGAAGCCCGTGCGTGATGTGCGACACGGCTCTAAGCATAGGCGAAAGCGGCGCGGGCGCGGGCCGGTGCGTGAGGCGCCAGAGGACTCTCAGCACTACCGCGGCGATCAGCGCGGCACCCACGCCGAGATGCCAGGCGATCAACCCGTCCGGTTTCGTGTCCTTGTGGACATCCGGCATGATCCAGCCGATCACGAACTGGGCGGCGATCAGCAGGACCACCAGCCAGTGAAAAAACTTGGCCACGCCGTCGTAGCCCGCGGCATTGCGGCTCGCACTGAATTCGTTGGATCGCGTCGTCATGTGAGGTTTGTGGCCATTATCCGGTTGTCGATTGAAAGGGGGCCCGCTGCGTCGGCGCGCGGGAGTACCGCAAGTAAACCAGAAATATGCTACGGATCAAACCTTAATAGAAGCTGACGTCGTATGAATATCAATGCTGGCGTCAGGACGAACGCTAATACGGCCGTTATGCGGACACCACAGTCTGCAACTGAATGTATCCGTCAGGCATAGCCGCGACGACTTGCGATGCCGCTCACTTGCCGGCCACCGGCCCCTTCCCCACTTTGCGCGCGGCCATCGGCACGACGCTCGCCGGCGGCGCTATTTTCATAGCTCGCTCAAGGGCTTGCCCACCCGCCCGCCGATCGCGCACCGCGTCCTCATGCGGGTCCCAAACGCGCTCTCCACGCTGCACGCCATCGGCCCTCACGTGTCGCAATCGACACGTCCTGTTACACACAAACACACCGGTAATGCAGCCTCTCAGTAGAGTTCGGGTCACAAGGTTATGGGAGCAACGTCATGAAAAGAATTGTCACGCTGGTCGTCCTGGCCATATCGCTCGGCAGCGCCTTGGGCGGTTGCATCGTCGTCCCCGCGGGCGGCTACGGCTACCACTATCACGATCGCTACTGAGCACAAGCCTGTCCACACTCAATCGTAAAAACCGAGACTAGAACATGAACAATTCACGAAACCGCTGGCTGTCGATAGCGATCGTCGCAGGGCTTGGGATCGGCGCATCGTCGGCCGCATTGGCCCACGTCGATGTGGGCGTGAACATCGGCATTCCGGGCGTCGCCTATGCGCCTGCCCCGGTGTATGCACCGCCGCCTCCGGTCTACGTTCCGGCGCCGCCGGTGGTTGTGGTCAGCCCTGGCTGGTACGGCGAGCGTTATTACGACGGCCACCGCTACTGGGAGCGGCGCGAGTGGGAAGAACGCCACCACGGCGAACGGGAATGGCATGACGCGCGCGGCCCGCACGGCGACTGGCATGACAATGGCTGGCATGGCCACGGCGACGATCACGACAATGGCTGGCACGGCCACGGCGACCATTGATGCATGAACCCGGCCGCGCCGATGACGCGGCCGGGACGCGCACGCATTCGCGCCACACCTTTTGCAGGAGCGACGATTTGCTAAGCAGCGATCCAAGAAGAGTAACCGCGTACGTCGACGACACGGTCGTTTGCGCTGAATACAGCGAGCAGACCGGTCAACTGTGTTTGCGGCAGGACGGCGCGTTATTGCGCGAATGGTTTCCACCGCATTCGTGGATTGCGATTGCGTCGGTGGCGGGGGCGCGCCACTGGGGCACGCGGCCTACTGATGAAGACCTGCTGGCACTGCTGCGCAACGAGATGACGCTGTTGCGCACGCCTTAAAGAGAATCCGCTCGCGCGCGGCGCATTGAGCGTCGCGCGAGCG
This sequence comes from Paraburkholderia sp., assembly GCA_036383775.1. GTDB lineage: Bacteria > Pseudomonadota > Gammaproteobacteria > Burkholderiales > Burkholderiaceae > Paraburkholderia. Next base: position 19,074 of record DASVNP010000222.1, read on the forward strand.
GCAACGCGCTTAACGCACGTTGTAAATCGGCGGCGAGTAGGAGCTGACTACCGTCTCGCCACCGCGGCCGGCTTGCGAGGTGCCGTGGCTGCCCGAACCATAACCGCTATTGCCGGCCTGAGCCGTGTTCTGTTCGGTTTGGGCCGGCGCTTGCGCGGCCTGAGCGCCCTGTGAAGTGGACTGATTCGACTGGGCAAATGACACCATCGGCGCGGCCAGAACAGCGGCGATAGCAACGGCTTTAATGAGCGACTTCATAGAACCACCTCCAGAGATTGTGCTTTCACGTGCTGCGCATGCCGCGTGTGATGCGGCTGTGAAAACAGTGTAGGCGGCCGGCTTGACCGGATAAATCGGCCAATCCTGAATTCACTGTTCCGGAATCGACAATGGAGAGCGGCCGTTCATCGATCGTCGGATAGTTGCCTCGCTGATTGGCGCGAAATCCGCCCTCTCCCTGACAGCAAGGTGCCGACTGTTCGGAGTTGACCATATAGTCGCGTTGCCGGCTCGCGTCGGCACCCTGAGTCGTGCGTTTTCCGACAGCTATTCGTTTTTTCACTGCCTTCTTTTTTGAGTACACGACTCAAATTTCAAACTAGGCGCACCAGATGGCACAACCGATCATTGGGCCACGCGCGCCTCTTGCACGGAATCGCTCGCGGTCGACGTTCCCGCGTATGGCCCAAAAGATTTGTCTGTTGTAGGATCAAGACCGCATGTTTCGCCATGCCATCCGACACGCGCGCCGACCTGCTTTCACGTCCGTCCGTTCTGGAATCGCACCGCACCTGTCAATGAACTCAAGACCACCTCTGCATGACGCTGCATCGGCCCCGGAGCAGGCCCTCGCCGGTCACGGCAAACGGGCTGGGGGGTTGCTGCCTGGCATGTCGCCGGCACAAGCGTTCTCGACTCTGGCTGCGCCATTGGTCGCGCAGGTGACGCAGCGCGCCGGCACCCTGGCCGCCAGTGCCGACCCCGAACATCTCCACAAGCTTCGGGTTGCGCTGCGGCGCCTGCGTTCGTTGTGGTGGGCTTACGATCCGCTGATCGACCGGCGGCAGGCGAAACTGCAACAGCTCGAATTCAAGGCCCTGGCTGACTCCGTCGGTCAAACGCGTGACTGGGATATTCTGAAACACTTACTGGCAGAAGACACCCTCATGCCGGGCGCTTTCACGGAGCTCGTCGAACGTATCGAGCTCTTGCGTGCCGACGCGCTGCTGCGCAGCCGCGCGACGATTGCAGTCGCGAATATCGACGCGATGCTGCAACAGCAGATCGCCAGTGTGCTGCAGCAGCTCGACGCGGCCTCGTTCGACGAACCGCTCGCGGGTTTCGCAGCCAACCGCATTGCGGCAGCACAGAAAGCGCTGCAAAAGCGGCTCAAGCGCGTGCTCGCCAGTCCTGACCCGGGTTACGACGCGCTTCACGAAGTCCGGATAGCCGGGAAGAAACTGCGTTACCTGCAGGAGTTTTTCGCGCCGTTGATCGATAGCGGGAGCGAGGTAGGCGTCGTCCAACTGACGCGATTGCAGGATGAGTTAGGAACCCTCAATGACATCGTGGCGAGTGAAGCGTTGCTTCTGGCGCATGCCGGTCGACTTGGCGAACACGCCGCCGCGCAAGCCGCGATGACCAGCTTGAAGTGCTCCAGAGACCATTCGCGGCAACGCGTCGATACGCTGTTGCGTGCGATGAACGGGATGCTCGTCGACGAGTATCCCGGCAGCGGAACGAACTGACTGCCGCCGGCAAACCGCGTGGGTCAGAACGGCCGTGTCCACGGTGCTGGGCGGGGCGCAGGCGGAGATCGGCCGCGCCCGCTCCGCGGGGAGACTTTGGACACAAACGGTATATACTGTTTATACCGTTTGTGACCCGGAGATCAATATGAACACACCTATTACCAAAAAACCCAGCAAGAAAGCATTTCACTTCCCGAAGAATTCGACTGCACCTGAGTCTGACGATGACAAGACCGTCACACCGCCGGTGAAAACGAAGCCGGCTGCAAAGAAGCCGGCAACAAAGAAGTCGGCTGCAAAGAAATCCGCAGCAAAGAAGCCTGCCAGCACCAAGAAGGTTGCGAAGGCGAAGCGCCCGGCCGCGGCCGAGACGGCGCCGGTCAGCGCTCCGGTGCAAGCCAAGGCGAAGCGTGCGAAGAAGGACAAGGTTGTACGCGACAGCTTCACCATGCCGAAATCCGACTACGACAAAATCGCGGCCCTGAAGAAAAAGTGCCTGGATGCAGGCGTCTCCGTCAAGAAGAGCGAGTTGTTGCGCGCCGGTCTGCTGATGCTTGAATCCGCCTCGCCCAAGCGCCTTGTTGCCGCGGTCTCGTCGGTGGAAGCCGTGAAGACCGGGCGTCCGGCGCAGGAATAAACCCACCTCACTTCAGGGGTAGCGGCCTGGCTGGCCGCGCCCCTGCCCCCTCCCTCTTGCGCTGTCGAAATGCGCACCACTGTCCACCGGCTCACTCAAACCGGCCACACGCAGCACCCATCCCCACAAGCCCTGCCGTTGTCCCAACCGGGATGCCACCCACATTCGCTCCCAGAATTCGTTCCCAGGAAGCGTGAAGCGATACGGCAACCCCAACGATCGTCATGCGATTTCTGCGTTGTGCCGCGCACCAACTAAACTGACAAATAGACGCGGGTCTATCGCGTCGATCAAAAGCAGGTTAACCGTGCAGTTTTGCCTATTCTGGCTTAGTGGATCCTTAAGCCCAGGCAATCGCGTGCCTGGATCCGGATGGTCACAAGAACGTCACATGCGGGACTTAAGTTGCGCCCATTGAAGTCGATCCAAACACCAAGAGGAGTCTCAACATGAAACTCAAGCAACTCACGCTACTCGCTTGCGCGCTTTGCGTCAGTGCCGCACACGCCGCCGACATCACCGGCGCCGGCAGCACTTTTGCCGCGCCGATCTACACCAAATGGGCCGACGCCTATCAGAAGACCGGCGGCGGCAAGGTCAACTATCAGGGCATCGGTTCGTCAGGCGGCATCAAGCAGATCAATGCGAAGACCGTGGACTTCGCCGGCTCGGACGCCCCGCTGAAAGACGATGAACTCGCGAAAGCAGGTCTGTTCCAGTTCCCGACGGTGGTCGGCGGCGTGGTGCCGGCGATCAATGTGCCGGGCGTGAAGGCAGGCGAACTGGTGCTCTCGGGTGACGTGCTCGGCGGTATTTATCTGGGCAAGATCAAGAAGTGGAACGATCCGGCAATCGTCGCGCTGAATCCGAAGATCAAACTGCCGGATACCGACATCGCCGTGGTTCGCCGCGCCGACGGTTCGGGCACCAGTTTCATCTGGACGAACTATCTGTCCAAGGTGAGCCCGGACTGGAAGTCGAAAGTGGGTGAAGGCACCACCGTGAACTGGCCGACGGGCACGGGCGGCAAGGGCAATGACGGCGTGGCGGCGTTCGTGCAGCGTCTGCCGGGCGCCATCGGCTATGTGGAATGGGCGTATGCGAAGCAGAACCACATGACGTATGCCGCGTTGAAGAATTCCGCAGGGACTGTGGTCGAGCCGTCGACCGAGACGTTCAAGGCCGCCGCCGCGGGCGCGGACTGGAAGAGCTCGTTCTATCAGATCCTCACGAACGAGCCCGGCAAGGACGCATGGCCGGTGGTCGGCGCAACGTTTGTCCTGCTGCACACGACCCAGGACAAACCGCAGCAAGGCGCGGAAACGCTCAAATTCTTCGACTGGGCATTCAAGAACGGCAGCAAGGCGGCTGACGATCTCGACTACATTTCGCTGCCGGAAACCGTGACGAGCGAGGTCCGGACGCAGTGGAAACAGAAGGTGAAGGATGCATCGGGCAAACCGGTTGCGCAGTAAGTAAGCGTCAGTAACGCCGGGCACGCGGCCGCGCAACACCAGCGCGGTCGCGAGATACCGCCGCGGGCACGTTACGTTATCTGCGATGTGCCGTGCCCCGCGTTCGTCATCTAGATGCCGGCCAGCGCCGGCAACGCCATCTCATACGACACCGGCTCGCTCGAACTGGTGATCCGCGACTGAGGCACCGCCTGATTCGAACGCGGCGAACTCTCAACACGTATCGATACGCACCCCGGATAGCGCGCGTTTTTCTTCTCGAGAATCGCCTGGCTCAAAAACGCGGCGCTATAGGCGCTCAGCAAATGCGCATGGTGCGTCTCGATGTAGGCGGCGATTCGTTCCTGCTCGCCGTCAATCAACGCCAGCGACACCAGCGTGTGGACGTCCCAACGAAAACGCAGACCGAGTTCGTCGAAAGCCGAGTTATAGGCGCACAGATGCGCGTCGATTTCGGCGTCATGCGCGCTATGGCGAACGTTCAATGGTGAGGGGTTCATGGCCGTCTCCTTCAGGCAGGTGGCACGACCAAGCTTAGAGAACCGAATGAATAAACAATAATTAAAGTTTATTCGAATAACGATAAGAAGAAATTTATACATCTGCCGCGCTCATCTGAACGCCTCTCATCCTTCACCTCTCTCGCGCGCAGAGCCGCAATTCTCGCCATCGCGTGGCTAGCTGCAACCCGATCCATTAGCGATGCCGAATGAAAACCATAAAAATGTTTGATTTTCACTTATTGCTGTTCGCGCGCAGCATCCTCTCAGACGCGTTGCACGCACAACTTCTTTAGTGCCGTTGTCGCTCGATCAGCGCGTCGGGGTTTTCGTCAGTTGAATGCCCTCTGGCCGACCATTGCCGCCTCATTGCCCTCGGACACACCGGCAATGCGGCGATTCGATCATGTAAATCCAACGTGCCGCTTGAGCGCGACGGAATCGACAGGAGACGAGGACATGGGACATTCCAACGCATCTGGACGCGGCAGCACGGCACTGCGGCATCACCGCTGGGTGCAACTGGCAATCGGCATTGTGTGCATGGGGCTCGTCGCGAACCTGCAATATGCGTGGACCCTCTTCGTCGTGCCGATGGACAACGCCCATCATTGGGGCCAGGCGGCAATCCAGACTGCGTTCTCGGTGTTCATCGTCACCGAGACCTGGCTCGTGCCGCTAGAAGGCTGGCTGGTCGACAAGTTCGGCCCGCGTCCGGTCGTGATAGGCGGTTCGATCTGCGCGGCACTCGGCTGGATTATCGATGCACATGCAAGCAGTCTCGCCGAACTCTACGCGGCAGCCGTCATCGCCGGGATCGGCGCGGGCTGCGTGTACGGCACCTGTGTCGGCACGGCGCTCAAATGGTTTCCGGACAAACGCGGTCTCGCGGCCGGTTTGACCGCGGCGGGGTTCGGCGCCGGCGCGGCCATCACCGTGATTCCAATTGCCGACATGATCCAGCGCTCGGGCTACCAGCACACCTTCATGTTCTTCGGCATTTTTCAGGGTGTTTGCATCCTGCTGCTCGCCACGCTGCTGATCCGGCCTAAACCACCCGTCACCGTTCGCGCGGCCAAACGCATCGCGGCGAGCCGGATCGATTACACGCCAGGCGAGATGATCCGTTCGCCGCTCTTCTGGGTGCTGTATCTGATGTTCGTGTTCGTCGCGGCCGGCGGCATCATCGCGACCGCGCAGCTCGGTCCGATCGCGAGGGAGTACGGCTTCGCGAAAATGCCGGTGAATGTGCTGGGTATCACGCTGCCGCTGCTGACGATGACGCTGTCGATCGACAATCTGTGCAACGGCTTCACCCGCCCCTTGTGCGGTTTTCTGTCGGACCGCATAGGCCGCGAAAACACCATGTTCATGATTTTTCTCGGCGAAGGCGTCGCGCTGCTGGGGCTCATGCAGTTCGGCCACAACCCGTATGCCTTCATGTTCTTCGCCGCCGCTGTGTTCCTGTGCTGGGGCGAGATCTTCTCGATCTTCCCGGCCACCTGTGCGGACACATTTGGCAGCCGATACGCGGCAGCTAATGCGGGCACGCTCTACACCGCGAAGGGAACCGCGTCGATGCTGGTGCCGATTGCGTCGATGCTGTCCGCGTATGGCGGGTGGAGCACCGTGTTCATCTCGGCTGCCGTGATATCGATCGCGGCAGCCGTGTCCGCGAAGTTCATCCTCGCCCCCATGAGAAAGCGCTGGATCGAAAACTCGGGCACACCGGCCGGCACCACGCTTGCAGAACTTGCAGAAGTGCGCCTGCGGCCGTCCTCCGGCGGCTCGCCTGAATGAATGACAACGTGAGCACCCAACTCGCGACGAACCCCACCACGCCCAGCCACCAAGGAGACATGTCATGGCAGAAGCCGACACCCATAACGCAGACGACACGCTCGAGCAGCAGGCCACCAGCATGACCGATGGATTCCATCTCGTCATCGACGCGCTGAAGCTGAACGACATCAACACCATCTTCGGACTGGTCGGCATCCCCATTACCGATCTGGCGCGGCTTGCACAAGCGGAAGGAATGCGTTTCATCGGGTTTCGCCATGAACAGCACGCCGGCAATGCAGCGGCAATCTCCGGGTACATCACGCAGAAACCCGGAATCTGCCTGACCGTGTCGGCGCCAGGTTTTCTGAACGGCCTCACCGCGCTCGCCAACGCGACCACCAATTGCTTTCCGATGATTCTGATCAGCGGTTCGAGCGAGCGTGAAATCGTCGACCTTCAACAAGGCGATTACGAAGAAATGGACCAGCTGAACGCGGCCAAGCCATATGCGAAGGCCGCGTATCGCGTGCTGCATGCCGAGGACATCGGCATCGGCGTGGCGCGCGCGATTCGCGCGGCGGTCTCGGGCCGCCCGGGCGGCGTGTACCTGGACCTGCCGGCCAAGCTGCTTTCGCAAACGCTGGATGCCGTGAAGGCGCAGCAGTCGCTGGTGCGCGTGGTCGATGCCGCGCCGCGCCAGCTGCCCGCGCCGGAATCGGTCAGGCGTGCTATCGATGTGCTGAAGAGCGCCAAGCGTCCGTTGATCCTGCTCGGTAAGGGGGCCGCCTATGCCCAGGCCGACGCGGAGATTCGCGCATTCGTCGAACAAAGCGGCATTCCGTATCTGCCGATGTCGATGGCCAAGGGTCTGCTGCCCGACACGCACGAGCAATCCGCGGCGGCGGCCCGCTCGTTCGTGCTGCAGGAAGCGGACGTGGTGGTGCTGATCGGCGCGCGGCTGAACTGGCTGTTGTCGCACGGCAAAGGCAAGACGTGGGGCGCGCAGCCCAAGCAGTTCGTTCAGGTCGATATCTCGCCGACTGAAATCGACAGCAACGTGGCGATTGCCGCGCCGGTGATCGGCGATATCGGCTCGTGCGTGGCGGCACTTCGCGCAGGGCTCGACGCGGGCTACGCGAAACCCGGCGCGGAGTGGCTCAGCGCGATCGCCGAGCGCAAGAACAAGAACCTCGCGAAGATGGCGGCGACGCTCGACCAGAACCCGTCGCCGATGAATTTCCACAGCGCATTGCGCGCGATCCGCGACGTGCTGAAGACGCGGCCGGACATCAACGTGGTCAACGAAGGCGCGAATACGCTCGACTACGCGCGCAGCATCATCGACATGGCCGAACCGCGCAAACGCTTCGATTCGGGCACGTGGGGAATCATGGGCATCGGCATGGGCTTCGCAATCGGCGCGGCGGTGACGACCGGCAAGCCGGTTGTCGCGATCGAAGGCGACAGCGCGTTCGGCTTCAGCGGCATGGAACTCGAAACCATCTGCCGTTACGACTTGCCGGTTTGCACGATCGTGTTCAACAACAACGGCGTGTATCGCGGCACCGATGTGAACCCTACCGGCGGCAAGGACGTCGCGCCCACCGTGTTCGTCAAGAACGCGCGCTACGACAGGATGATCGAGGCCTTCGGCGGCGTCGGCCGTCACGCGAGCACGCCGGAAGAACTCACGAACGCGCTGCTCGAGGCCATCGCCTCGGGCAAGCCGACCCTGATCAACGCCGTGATCGATGAAGCAGCGGGCACCGAAAGCGGCCGCCTGACCAATCTGAACCCGCAAAGCGCGGCGATGAAAAAGTAAACGCGAGCAACCCCGAGCAACCCGGAGAAATCAAAGTGAGCAAACCACTCGAAGGCATCAAGATCATCGACTTCACCCATGTTCAGGCCGGCCCCGCGTGCACGCAGTTGCTCGCCTGGTTCGGCGCGGATGTCATCAAGGTCGAACGCCCGGGTTCGGGCGACGTCACGCGCAATCAGTTGCGCGACATTCCCGACGCCGACGCGTTGTACTTCACGATGCTCAACAGCAACAAGAAGTCGCTGACGCTGGATACGAAAAAGCCTGAAGGCAAGGAGATACTCGAAAAGCTGGTCCGCGAATCCGACGTGCTGGTCGAGAATTTCGGGCCGGGCGCGCTGGACCGCATGGGCTTTTCATGGGAACGCCTGAACGAACTCAATCCGAAGATGATCGTGGCTTCGGTGAAAGGCTTCAGCGACGGCCATCACTACGACGACCTGAAGGTCTACGAAAACGTGGCACAGTGCGCGGGCGGCGCGGCCTCCACCACCGGCTTCTGGGACGGCCCGCCGACCATCAGCGCGGCGGCGCTCGGCGACAGCAACACTGGCATGCATCTGGCCATCGGCATTCTGACCGCGCTGCTGGGACGTGACAAATCCGGCAAAGGCCAGAAGGTGGCGGTGTCGATGCAGGACAGCGTGTTGAACCTGTGCCGGGTGAAGCTGCGCGACCAGCAGCGGCTGGAGCGGGTCGGCTATCTCGAGGAATATCCGCAGTATCCGCACGGCGAATTCAGCGACGTGGTGCCGCGCGGCGGCAACGCCGGTGGCGGCGGCCAGCCGGGGTGGGTGCTCAAGTGCAAGGGATGGGAAACGGATCCGAACGCGTACATCTATTTCACGATCCAGGGCCACGCATGGGCACCGATCTGCCAGGCGCTCGGCAAACCCGAGTGGATCGATGACCCGGCCTACAAGACCCCGGAAGCGCGTCAACCACATATCTTCGAGATCTTCAAAACCATCGAAGCCTGGCTCGCCGACAAGACCAAATTCGAAGCGGTCGACATCTTGCGCAAGTTCGACATTCCATGCGCGCCCGTGCTGACCATGAAGGAACTCGCCAACGATCCTTCATTGCGCGCAAGCGGTACGATCGTCGAGGTGCCACACAAGAAACGCGGCACGTATCTGACCGTTGGCAGTCCGATCAAATTCTCGGATCTGAAGCCGGAAGTCACCGCTTCACCGCTGCTCGGCGAACACACCGAAGAAGTGCTGGCAGGCCTGGGCTACAGCCAGCAGGACATCTTCAACCTGCGTGAAATCAAGGCGGTTTGACGGCACCGGGGCCGCCCGGTTGTATGCTCGAGCTTATCGAGGCGGCGTCCGCGCGGCGCCGTCTCCCTTTAGCCATCTGTGATTTTCTTTCGGGGAGCGCCATGCAGAATGCCATCGACTTTCAGCAACTCGCCACCGTCATCTGCGATGCGATCGTCATTTCCGACGCCAGAGGCAGCATCACGTTCTGGAATCCCGCGGCCGAACGCATGTTCGGCTTTACGCAAAGCGAGGCGTTTGGAAATTCGCTCGACCTGATCATTCCGGAGCGTTTGCGCGGCCGCCATTGGGACGGCTATCACAAGACCATGGCAACGGGCGAAACCCGCTACGGCAACGACGTGCTGCGAGTGCCCGCGGTACATAAGGACGGGCGCTCGCTGTCCATTGCCTTTTCGGTCGCGCTGCTGCATTCGCCGCAAAACGAGCTCACCGGGATTGTTGCGGTCATCCGCGACGAAACCAGCCGCTTCCAGGAGGATCGCCTGCTGCGCAAACGTCTCGCGGAACTCGAAGCGACCGCGAAGGCGTGAGCGCTCGGGCGAGCGTGTCTCAGGCACGCTCGTCATACTGGAGCGCGGGTTAGTCGGCACCATCAGGCGGACGCAAGTCGGGACACTACGGAAATCAGCGCGTTGAGCGCGCGGTACGTGCCGATCAACTTCGCCGATAATGCATTCGACACCGGCATCGGGTTCCTGGCCGTGAACCTCGAAGCCGTCTAACCGGCAAGGGCAGCCCAGGCTCGCCCGCTTTTGCCCGCCTCCAGGAGATACACCATGCCCCGCTCCACTGCCGAGAAGCGCGCCGCTTTCAAGGCACTGCACGCTTCCGGTTGTTTCGTCCTGCCTAATCCGTGGGATGCCGGCAGCGCCCGTTATCTACAGATGCTCGGTTTCCAGGCGCTCGCTACGACCAGTTCCGGCTTTGCCTGGTCCACCGGACACGCCGACAACAACCTGCCGCGCGCCGCCATCCTCGCGCATCTGCGTGAAATCGTCGAGGCAACGGATTTGCCGGTGAACGCCGACTTCGAGAACGGCTTCGGGCGCAATCCCGCCGAGGTGGCCGAGAGTGTCAGGCTGGCGGTCGAGACGGGTGTCGCAGGGCTGTCGATCGAAGACTCCACGGGCGATGCCGCCGCCCCGCTCTTCCCTATCGAGGTCGCCGTTGAACGGCTCAGCGCGGCACGCCGCGCAATCGACGAAACCGGTGGCGACACGCTGCTGGTCGGCCGCGCGGAAAACTTCTTCGCCGGCTCACCCGACCTGGACGACACGATCGCGCGCCTGAAGGCCTATGCCGCGGCCGGTGCCGACTGTCTGTACGCACCGGGCATCAAGACACGCGAACAGATCGAAGCCGTGGTCGCGGCTGTGGCGCCGAAGCCCGTTAACCTGCTGATCGGCTCGACCTCGCCGTTCACGGTGCAGGACGTCGCCGCGCTCGGCGTGCGGCGCATCAGCGTCGGCGGCGGGCTGGCGCGCGCGGCATGGGGCGGATTCATGCGCGCGGCGCAATCGCTGATTGAAGGCCGCTTCGACGGTTTTGAGGGCGCGGCGTCCGGCGCGCAACTCGATGAGCTGTTTAGCAGCCGCACACCCGCTCGCTGATCTACCCTCTTACGACGCTACCGCCACGCCGACGTAGTTTTCCGCCATGGCGGTAGCGGCCGCACGTGAGGTCGTCACATATTCGAGCTCGGCCACCTGAAGCTGCTGCTCGAACGGCGACGCGCCTTCGATACGGTGCATCATGCTGGTCATCCAGTACGAGAAATGCTCGGCGCGCCAGATGCGCTTGAGCGCGGTCGCGCTGTAGCCATCGAGCAGGTCCGTGCGATTCTCGACGTAGAACGCATCCAGTGCGCGGGACAGCAGGCGCACGTCGGCGACGGCCAGGTTCATGCCCTTGGCGCCGGTGGGCGGCACGATATGCGCCGCGTCGCCCGCGAGAAATAGACGGCCGTGCTGCATCGTGGCCGAGACGAAACTGCGCATGCCCACAATGTTCTTCTGAAAGATTTTGCCGTCGACAATCTGCTGGCCGTCGTGCGAATCGACGCGAGCATGCAGCTCCGCCCAGATGCGGTCGTCGGACCAGTTCTCGACGGAATCCTTCGGGTCGCATTGGAAATACATGCGCTGCACATTGGCCGAGCGCGTGCTGACCAGCGCGAAGCCGCGATCGTGACGCGCATAGATCAGTTCGTCCGACGAGGGCCGCCCTTCACACAGGATTCCGAACCAACCGAACGGGTACACACGCTCGAAATCCTTCTTCAGCGCCTGCGGAATCGACCCACGCGACACACCGTGGAAACCGTCACAGCCGATCACGAAATCGCATTGCAGTTCGTGCGCCTCGCCTTCGTGACGATAGCGGATCGACGGCTTGTCGGTATCGATGCCGTGAATCGACGTCTCCGACACGCCGAAACGCAGCTTGCCGTCGGCGGCCACGCGCGCCGCGACCAGATCCTTGATGACCTCGTGCTGCGCGTAGACCGTGATCGAATGGCCCGTGAGTCCGGTCAGGTCGATACGGCGCCGCTTGCCTTCGAACGCGAGTTCGAAGCCGTGATGCAGCGCGCCTTCGGCCTTCATCCGCGCGCCCACGCCGGCTTGCGTCAGCAGGTCCATCGTGCCCTGCTCGAGCACGCCGGCGCGGATGGTGGATTCGATCTGCTCGCGCGTGCGCGACTCGAGCACGACGGAGTCGATGCCGCGCAGATGAAGAAGATGAGAAAGAAGCAGGCCCGCGGGCCCGGCGCCGATAATGCCAACCTGGGTGCGCATGAGGTGTCTCCTGAATGCGGCGTTTGAGTTGCATTCAGTTTGACGATCATGCGCCGTATCGCGCAACGCGATACGGTGGATAGGTCGTATCCGATTTCGAGATAATGGATGGGCCGGGGTGAGCGCGGCCGATCAGCGCATTTGCGCGCTAACGCAGTCTGGGCAGGGCTTCCAGCTCGTTCAGGTGTGTTTGCCGATCGACTGATTCTTCGCGCGGGGTCGTTCGGCATCAAGGTAAACCCCGACCCATCCAGCTTCGCCAAACTACGCCAGAAACAGCCGATACACCGGGTTCTGCGTCTCTTCCCAGTTCGGATAGCCGAGCGTGGCCAGAAAGCGCTCGAACTCCGTGTTCTCGCCTGCGGGCACCTGGATGCCGACCAGGATCGAGCTGTAGTCCGCGCCCTGGTTGCGGTAGTGGAACAGGCTGATATTCCAGTTCGGCGCCATCGACGAGAGGAATTTCATCAGCGCGCCCGGCCGCTCCGGAAACTCGAAACGGAACAGACGCTCGTGGTGCGCGAGCGGCGAGCGGCCGCCGACCATGTAGCGGATGTGCTGCTTGGACAGTTCGTCGAAGGTCAGGTCGACGGTGGGAAAGCCGTGTGCGTCGAACGCGCCCGCAATCTGCGCCAGTTCGCTGCGATTCCTGATCTGCACGCCCACGAAGATATGGGCCGAATTCGCATCCGCAATCCGGTAGTTGAATTCGGTGACACTGCGCGTGCCGACCAGCTCGCAGAAGCGCCGGAAACTGCCGCGCTCCTCGGGGATCGTCACGGCGAACACCGCTTCGCGCGCCTCGCCGACTTCGGCGCGCTCGGCCACGAAGCGCATGCGGTCGAAGTTCATGTTCGCG
>DASVNP010000223.1:0-2619 GCA_036383775.1 Paraburkholderia sp.
GGCTGATGGACGCCGTGCCGGGTGAAATGATCAGGAGCGCCATTATTCGTTACCTGAAGCGTAAGTCGATCCGCGAAGTTACCGCGCGTCGTGAAAACGTCGTGAAAGCGCTGACTGCGGCTGGACATTGGTTGCGTTTCGTCAATGGAGGGGGAACGGGTAGTTTCGAAAGTACTCGCGCCGATACCTCGGTCACAGAACTCGCCGCAGGTTCTGGACTTTATGTTCCAACGCTGTTTGATCACTATGCAGCGTTCCAGGCAGCGCCTGCGGCAGGATTCGCGCTGCCGGTCACACGTACTCCCAAACGGAATGTCGTCACCTGTGCCGGCGGCGGATACATCGCGTCCGGCCCCGCAGGGAAAAGTCGCCTTCCGCAACCGTGGCTGCCTGCGGGCTGCTCGCTAATTGACGATGAGGCGGCGGGTGAAGTTCAGACGCCCGTGCGTCACCCCGATTCAGTCGCGTTCGGAATCGGTGATCCGATGCTGTTCCGACACGCCAAGGCGGGAGAACTGTGCGAGCGCTTCAACGAGCTACTTCTTATCAAAGGCGGACGCGTTGTTGACCGCGTATCCACTTATCGCGGCGACGGAAAAAGCTTTCTCTGATTTCACACAGCGCATAAGAAAGGGAGACATCAGTCATGTGGCAAAACTGGTCGGGATACGTGAGCAGTCCGAGCGCGACATTGTCAGCGCCGGCCTCGTTGCACGAGATCGCTCGCGTGTTGCGCGGGGCTTTACAAGCTGATACGCCTCTTAGAGTGGTAGGCGCCGGTCATTCATTTGCGCCGCTGGTGCAGACGGACGGTGTGATTCTCTCGCTCGACAAGATCCAAGGCATCATCGACATCGACCGTACCAAACGCGTCGCCCGCGTGCATGCGGGAACGCGACTCGCCGCCCTTGGATCGGCGCTGGCTGAACACGGGTTCGCAATGGAGAATCTCGGCGATATCAATGTGCAGTCGATCGCGGGAGCCATTAGCACGGGTACACATGGCACAGGCATCATGTTCGGCAATCTGGCTACTCAGGTTGCCAGCCTAACGTTCATGACCGCCGACGGCACCGAAGTGCATGCTTCCCCAGAGGAGAATGCGGACCTGTTCGAGGGCGGTCGAATTGGCCTCGGCGCGCTCGGGGTATTAACGGAAGTCGGACTGAATCTTGTCCCCTCCTTCACCCTGAGACTTGAGCGCGCGAAAATGGATTTCGACGAATGTCTCGCCAGAGCAGATTCGATGACCAGAAAACATCGTTCCTTTGAACTGTACTGGTTGCCACACACGAATTCCATGCTAACGAAGGTGTGGAACGTGACCGACGAGCCAGCCCAGGCAACGAGTTGGAAACGGTACGTAACCGAGACCGTGCTGGAAAACGCGGTATTCGGTCTGCTATGCGGGATTGGCAAGAGAGTACCTTCGCTGTGTCCGTCCATCAGCAGCCTTTGTGCTTCACTGATTTCATCGGGGCAGCACGTCGCCGCCAGCCATTCAATGCTGTCAACGGTCAGGCGGGTACGGTTCAATGAAATGGAGTGGGCAGTTCCGGCTGAGCGTGGTCCCGACGCGCTTCGCGAAATTCGCGCGTTTATCTCTCGCAAAAATATTCCTCTGATGTTTCCACTTGAGTATCGCTGGGTCCGTGGCGACGATATCTGGCTCAGCCCCGACCACGGCCGGGACAGCGTCCATATCTCCGCGCATCAGTACCGTGGCATGCCATTCGAACAATACTTCGATGGCGTGCAGGCTATCTGCCTGAATCATGGGGGAAGGCCGCATTGGGGCAAGGTGCATTCGTTGAAGGCGAACGAGTTCGCAAAAATCTATCCTAGATGGGACGATTTCCTGTCGTTGCGCGAAAGAATGGATCCACGCGGCCGGTTTCTTACTCCGTATTTACGTTCGCTGTTCGGGCTCCACAGCGCTACACAACGTCCTGCCCAACCGTCGAAGGAGCGACTAGCATGAATGTCTCACTGGATCCGGCTATCGCCATGCAATCAAATGGTGAGATGCACTCGCTTTTTGAGCAACAGCGCGCAACCGTCGCGCGTATCGGCTCACCGTCCTTTGAGCAACGAGTCGCGGCCCTCGACGCGCTAGCCAACATGGTGAAGACTCACCGGCATGAACTGGTCCAGGCGATTTCCGCCGATTTCGGCAACCGCGCAAAAGAGGAGACGGAATTAGGCGAGTTGATGCCCATACTCAACGGCATCAAACACGTGCGGAAACATTTGAAATCCTGGATGCGCCCAGAAAGGCGCAAGGTTGGCATCGCGTTCAAACCCGCAAGCGCACAGATCATCTACCAGCCGCTGGGGGTCGTGGGTATTCTCGCCCCGTGGAACTACCCGCTGACGCTAACGCTGGCGCCACTTACCGAGGCACTCGCAGCTGGCAACTGCGTAATGATCAAACCATCCGAACTGACGCCGCGCACCGCCGAGTTGCTGCAAAAGTTGATAGCGGCTACTTTTCCAGCTGACCAGGTCACCGTTGTTACTGGTGGTCCGGATGTCGCCGGGAAATTCTGCGCGTTGCCGTTCGATCATCTGCTGTTCACAGGCTCGACGCGGGTTGGCAAACAGGTGATGGCCGCTGCA
>DASVNP010000224.1:0-2114 GCA_036383775.1 Paraburkholderia sp.
TGCGAGCAAGACAACTTCGCTGCGTTTTACACACGCGACAGCGGTTTCCGCGCGGACTTCAGACTGGACGACGCGGCACAGCAGGCACGCTTCATCCGCACCAAGTGGGACCTGGGCCTCGCGGGCGGCGTGGTGCTAAGCACGCCGGTGCCGGAAGCGGCAGCGATGAGCTTCGACGAGATCGACACGCTGACCCAGCAGGCGCTCGCCGAGGCCACTGCGAAAGGAATTGCCGGCAAGGCCGTGACACCCTTCCTGCTAGCTCGCATCAAAGCACTGACGAGCGGACGCAGCCTGGCGACGAACATCGCGCTCGTGAAACACAATGCCGAGGTGGGGGCAAGGCTGGCGCTGGCGTTGGCACCTGCAGCGAACGACGATAGCCGACATCTCCGACCGTCCCGCTAGTTAGTTGATTAACGGATTTTCCGATCTCGTCCGTTTCATTGAGCATCGTCATCTTCATCATGTTGCCGGCCGCCTCTCGATCGGACCGCGATCCCGCCCAGGGTGACTGGACCGGGGGTGGAGTCTTCGATCACCTGAGACGGCGCCACGTTGCCCCTTGCCCCCGGCGCGAACGCGAGAATGCGCAGGTTCGGCTCGGCATCAAAGAGCCGCCCGTCCGTGGAGACGGCAATCTTGTTTCCCGGCAAGCCAGAGCCAGTGATTCCCGTGGCTGGACCGCTGATTGTCCGTAGCGGCGGCGCGTCGCCGTTCGCCTTGGCGGCGAAAACGCTCACCTGGATCTGCGTCATGTCCGCGGTCTGGTTGTAGACGAATAACTCGTCCGTACGCGGATCGACCGCGATCGTCATGTTGTTCCTTGCAAAAAGTCCGGCCCCCGGCAGCAGGCCAGTTTTGCTGCCCGTGAGGCTGCGCAGAAGCGGCGGCGCGGTCATGCTCCGACGCGTGCCAAACGTGTCGATGATCGCCGCCCCTCGCATGTCATAGCCCGCAATCAGCAGATTGTCGTCGCTGTCAATCGCAATGCTCACGTACTGGACGATATTCGGATCGGTGATGTGAATCGGATTGGCTAAAGGTCCTGAGCTGTTGGCGGGAGCGATCAGCACCCCTGCCTCCGCGGGACGCACGGTCAGGACGAAGTCGTTGAGATGGGAATCCACCGCGATGCTGAGCAGGTCATTTGTCATCGTCAACATGAACGACCGACTGGGTGCCTCATTGCCTTCGGCCTTCCGCCGAAAGATGTCGACCGTGCTGTTGGTAAGAAACTGCGCGACGTGAAAGGCGTCCTTCTTGTCGATCACCGTCGCTCCAGCGGTCATGAGGGTGGTGAGCGACCCTTGCAGGACCTGGCAGGGCTCGGTCGCTCCATTGGCGCGCAAGGAGTAACCGCGAATCTGATCACCGAGAACGAGGAAGACGGCGTCGTTGGGGCAGGCGGCGTGCGCCAGTTGGGCCCCGAACAGCATACTGACGACGGCGACACATAGCGCGGGTTTCATGACACGCCTCCTTGGTCATATAGTGCGAATGCGCCAATCAAGCATAGACCCCGGGCAGAGGCCGAACGGCGTTCCGCCAGTTGAAACCTGTGTTTTGGCGGGCGGTGCGAGGGAACTCCCATCAACATTGAGCGGTAGTCCGGTGTGCTAACGTGTTATGACCCCATGTCGAAAATGGATGGTCGTTTCGCCCGGCACTGCCATGACGATCCTTGGTATGTGCGAAGGCGTGCAGAAGAATTCTGACGTGGGTTCATAGTAGTTTTGCTAGCCTTGATATGAGGAATGTGACCCGCGTAATTCCGGCATCAGATTCGCCAGATTGACAGGTTCATCAGGATTGCTGCTTGCGGGCTGTGCCGGGACGTGTGGGGCATCGCTCGCATGAGGGGTGAGGCGAACCATGGCCATTATTCGGTGCGATTCCAGGTTTAGACTCTTCCTGCTCACCGGGCTTGTGGCATTGGCTTACTACGCAGGCGCAAAAGTAGGACTTGCTTACGCGATAGTGGGCGGCGCAGTGTCTCTGGTGTGGCCCTCCAGCGGCATCGCCCTTGTTGCACTGCTCGCTCTGGGCTTCGAAGTTGCCCCGGGCATTGTCGTTGGCTCCCTGCTCGCCAACGTGTCGGTGGGTGTGCCCTT
>DASVNP010000225.1:0-10094 GCA_036383775.1 Paraburkholderia sp.
AGTCCCGCCTCTGCCATCATCTTCAGGTCGTTCGAGCCGTCGCCCATAGCAATCGCGCGGCTCGGCGCAATGCCCAATTGGGCGCACGTTTCGCGCAGCGTGCGAGCTTTCACGTCGGCGTTGACGATCTCGCCAATCACTTTGCCTGTCAGTTTTCCGTCCACGATTTCAAGCGTGTTGGCGCGCGTGAAATCGAGACCAAGGCGTGCCTTCAACTTGTCGGTGAAGAACGTGAATCCGCCCGACACCAGCAGCGTTTTCAACCCAGCCGCCTTCGTGCCCGCCAGCATCTGCTCGGCGCCCGGCGAGAGTTGCAACCGCTCTTGGTACACGCGTTCCAGCGCATTCGCGTCGAGCCCCTTGAGCAACGCCACGCGGCGCGTCAGGCTTTCGTTGAAGTCCTTGATTTCACCGCGCATCGAAGCCTCGGTGATCGCGGCCACTTCCGCTTTCAACCCACAGAAATCGGCGATTTCGTCGATGCACTCGATCGTGATCAGCGTCGAATCCATGTCCATGGCAACCAGCCCGAAGTCGCGCAACTGGCGACCGGGCTGGACAAACGCGTAGTCCAGTTGATGCGTGGAGCAATAGACGTCGAGGTCGGCGCGCTGCGAGACGCTAGCGTCGGCAATGCGAATCGCGTTCGCGTCGATGACGGTAGCCTGTGAACCGCGCGCGAGCGCGACAAGCGTTTTGTGGTGATCGGCGGAAAGAGGCGCGGGGCTTTGGATGACGAGGTTCATGGACGACGCAGTAACGCAGGAAAGGGCGGACGCGCGGCGCGCGCGGAAAATCCCGCTATTGTAACGGTTCGGACGAAGGCGCCGCCGCCGGCGGATGTCCCACGATCCGCCGTGCAATCCGCGAGCGGCCGGTTCATACTGGCGCACCGAACGACGCCTCGCAGCCGCTGCGCAAGACCGCCGCCGCGTCCTACGCTTTCACGGCGTGCACCGCACGGCACACGAAACGCACCGGTACCCGCGACGAGGCGCGCCACCACGGAGACAACGCATGCCCCCGGCGACCGCCAGCGACGCAGCCACCCTCGCGCGCGACTTCGATCTGCGCCACCTGAACCCCGCTTTCTATGCCGATCCCTATCCGGTCTACCACGCGCTGCGCGCTCACGAGCCGGTCAAGCGCATGCCGGACGGTTCGGTGTTTCTCACGCGGTTTCGCGACGTGCAGGCGGTGTATCGCGATCCGAAAACCTTCAGCTCTGACAAGACCGTCGAATTCAAGCCGAAGTACGGCGACTCGCCGCTCTACGCGCATCACACAACCAGCCTCGTATTCAACGATCCGCCGCGCCATACGCGAGTGCGCAAACTGATCGCCGGAGCGCTGACGGCGCGCGCGATCGCCGCCATGGAGCCGGGGCTCGCGCGCCTCGTCGACGGCCTGCTCGATGCCGCCGCCGAACGCGGCCGGATCGATCTGATCGGCGAGTTCGCGTCGGCGATTCCGGTCGAGATCATCGGCAATCTGCTGGACGTGCCGTACGCGGAGCGTGAGCCGTTGCGCGACTGGTCGCTCGCGATACTCGGCGCGCTCGAGCCTTCGCTGACCGAAGCGCAACTCGAGCGCGGCAATCGCGCGGTAAGCGAATTCATCGACTATTTGCGCGGGCTGGTCGCACGACGCCGGCGTGAACCGGGCGACCCGCAGCATGACGTGTTGACGCGGCTGATTCAGGGGGAAGCCGGCGGCGAACAACTATCGGAAGCAGAGTTGCTGCAGAACTGCATTTTCATTCTCAACGCCGGCCATGAAACCACGACGAACCTGATCGGCAACGGGCTCGTCACGTTGACGCAATGGCCCGACGAGCGCGCCGCGTTGCTGCACGAGCCGTCGCTGATCGAGTCGGCGGTTGAAGAATGCTTGCGTTTCGAGAGTTCGAACCAGCTCGGCAATCGCATGGCGACCGACGACACCGACATTGGCGGCGTCGCGCTCGCGCGCGGCACACCTGTCACCCTGTGCATCGGCGCGGCCAATCGTGACCCGGAGCAGTTCGCGGATCCGGACCGCTTCGACATCCGCCGCGATCCGAACCGGCATCTCGCATTCGGCTTCGGCATTCACCAATGTGCGGGGTTGTCGCTCGCGCGGCTGGAAGCGCGCATTGCCATCGGCCGTTTCGTGCAACGCTTTCCGGGGTATCGCCTGGATGGCCAGCCGACGCGCGGCGGACGCGTGCGCTTTCGCGGCTTTGCCGCGGTGCCCGTGGAACTCGAACCTTCTCAGCCCGGCTCGACGTCCCAGTAGGGCGGATCGCCGAAATGCGCGGCTAGGAATTCGATGAACGCGTGGACCTTCGGCGGCACGAACGCGCGGCTCGGATACACCGCCCAGATCGACACGTTCTCCGCGAGCGGGTAGGCGTCGAGCACGCTGACGAGTGCGCCGCTGTGCAGATAGGGCGCCACGTCCCAGGTCGACTTGAGCGCAATGCCGAACCCGGCCAGGAGGGCGTCGCGGATCACTTCGCCGTTATCCGTGACGAGGCGCCCGCTGACCCGCACATCGAGCGGCCCGGCGGGCGTGACGAACGCCCAGTCCCGCTGGTCCGACAGAATCAAGCATTCGTGCTGCGCGAGGTCCAACGGATGATGCGGCGTGCCGCGCGCGGCGAGATATGCGGGCGCCGCGCACAGCACTCGGCGATTCGCCACGAGACGCCGCGCCACCAGCGACGAATCCTTTAGCACGCCGATACGGATCGCCACGTCGATACCCGCGTCGACGAGATCGACCAGTTGGTCGGTCAGCCGCAAATCGACGCTCACGCCCGGATAGCGGCGCAGAAATTCGCTGATTACCGGCGACACGTGCTGCCGTCCGAACGACGACGGCATGGACACCCGCAGGCGCCCTTGCGGCTCGGCCTGCGCGCGGCCCACCGAGGCGCGCGCGGCGGCGGCCGCGTCGAGCAACGCTTCGGCGCGCGTCATGAATACTTCACCGTCCTGCGTGAGGCTGATACGGCGCGTGGTACGGTGCAGCAGCCGCGCGCCGAGCAGTTTCTCGAGCTGCGCGATACGCGAACTGGCAACGGCGGCGGACAGGCCGAATTCGCGGCCGGCCGCCGACAGGTTGGCGAGCAGCGCGGCGCGCACGAATAAAGCCACGTCGAGCAGATCGAGCCGCTCCCGCTCGCTGGACGGGGACGGTGCGGCTAGGGCAGGACGATTCATTGTTCTGAAATTCAAAAAGATGTTTAAGTCATTATGACGGTTTTTCGAGAGTAAAAACCGCCTTAGGATGGCGCAACTGGAATCGATGACCGACATGGGCTGAGCGGAGGGCCGCCCCGCGGAGGGCCGCCCCGCGGAACGCCGCCCATGCAGGTCACGGTGCCCCCATCTCAATTGAGCGAACAGGAGCGTGTATGAAAGCCGTAGGTCTCTATCGTTACTTGCCGATCGATCAAGCCGAATCCCTGATCGACGTCGAAATCCCGACACCTGAAGCCACAGGCCGCGATCTGCTGGTGAAGGTCGAGGCCATTTCCGTCAATCCGGTCGACTTCAAGGTGCGCGCGCCGAAAGA
This sequence comes from Paraburkholderia sp., assembly GCA_036383775.1. Lineage (GTDB taxonomy): Bacteria > Pseudomonadota > Gammaproteobacteria > Burkholderiales > Burkholderiaceae > Paraburkholderia. Next base: position 3,562 of record DASVNP010000225.1, read on the forward strand.
TACGGTCGAAACAACGCCGCGCGTGCTTGGCTGGGACGCGGCCGGCACTGTGGTCGCCGTAGGCCCGGAGGTCACGCTGTTCAAGGTCGGCGATCCGGTGTTCTATGCAGGCAGCATCACGCGGCCCGGCGCCAACAGCGAATTCCATCTGGTCGACGAGCGGATTGTCGGGCGCAAGCCGGCGTCGCTCGATTTCACCCACGCGGCCGCGCTGCCGTTGACCGCGATCACCGCGTGGGAGGCGTTGTTCGACCGTCTTGGCGTCTCGCCGCAAGGCGCTCACGAGGGCCGCTCGGTGCTGATCATCGGCGGCGCGGGCGGGGTCGGTTCCATCGGTATTCAGCTGGCGAAGCAGCTCGCGAAACTGAAGGTGATCGCGACCGCATCGCGTCCCGAATCGGCGAAATGGGCCACCGAACTGGGCGCGGACCACATCGTCGATCACTTCGGCGACATACCGGCACAGTTGAAAAAGCTCGGCATCGATCAGGTCGACTACGTGTTGATCTTCAACGACACCGACAGCAACTTCCCGTCCGCGGCCGAAGTCGTCAAGCCGCAAGGCGGCATTTGCACGATTGTCGAAAACAGCCAGCCGGTGCCGGTCGAGCTGCTGAAGGCGAAAAGCGCCGCGTTCCATTGGGAATTCATGTTCACGCGTTCGATGTTCGGCACGCCCGACATGATCGAGCAGCACAAGCTGCTGACCGAAGTGGCGCGTCTTGTCGATGCTGGCACATTGCGCACGACGGTCGGGCAGACTCTCGGGACGATCAACGCCGCGAATCTGCGTCGCGCGCATCAACTGCTCGAAGAAGGGCGCGCAATCGGCAAGCTGGTGCTGACGGGTTTCTGACCAGCGGCACGCGCGGCAGGCGCAAAATTCGCTTTGCCGCAAGCGGGTTAACACCCGACTCGTACGAAGCACGCGCCGTGCCGCTTGGCGTTAGACTGGTGGTGCAACACGCTAAAACAGTTGCGTGTCTCGCGGCCTGGCTGGCCGGGCATCGACTGGCGTCGTTCAGTCAGGTGGTGCGCGGGCAGCAGCGCTGAAGCGAGCGCGCAGCGGCACAACAACGAGGTGACAGTATGAGCTCCAGCTTCAAACTCTCCGCCGTTTCCGTTGTCGCTTCTCTCGCTTGCGCGCTCGTGCCCGGCATGTTCGCGCAGGTGGCCCACGCCGCCACGCCGATCACCGTCACGTCTCAGTCGGCCCTCGACGGCCCGATCCGCTACACGGTTCGCGTCACGTCCAAACAGTTCGGCAACTCGCAGGAAACCCGCACGATCCGCTCCGGCGAATCGGACGACTTCACGTGGAAAACCGTGCCGCCAGGCGGCCCCGTTCCCGCGACGGATGCGTGTCCGAACTACGCTTCGCTGCCCGTCGATACCAACGGCGCGATGATTCGGCAGACGCAGATTCGCTTTGCGCCGGTGGTTGCCGGTGACGGCACCGCGAGCGTGCAATTGAGCTTTCAGGCGCAAACGCCGCACGGTGTGAAAACCGTGACGAGCGGCGGCAAAACGCTCAAGTGTCCGAACGACGTCACCGTGAGCCAGATCCTGCGCTTCACGATGCCGGTCAACGGCAGCACGAAAACGCTCACGCTCAACGACGGCACCGAGGTGGCGGTCAGCGCCAAGCGTTGAGCCCGGCTTGAGCCCGGCGCGCGGTGAGCGCGGCTCGGGCTCGCCTCAGCGGCTCACGGCCTTATCGTCGGCTTATCGTTGTGCGGCGGTGCGCTCGACCAGCCGCGCCGAGAGAAACCGGTGCTCCGCCGAAAAGAGCCGCCGGTACGTGAGCAGCACCGCGCCCACCGTCCCCAGGGCCGATGACGCGGCGATCAGAAACATGATCACGATCTGATAGCGCACGGCCTGCAGCGGCGACTGGCCGGCCAGCACCTGGCCGGTCATCATGCCCGGCAGGCTCACCACGCCGACCACGGCCATCTGGTTCAGCGTCGGCATCATGCCGGCCCGCACAGCTTGCCGCGTCGGCGCCTGCGCCGCTTCCCAGCGCGTCGCGCCGAGCGCGAGCGCCATATCGACGCGGTCGCGCCGCGCCGTCAATTCTTCTGTCATCCGTTCGATGCCTAGCGACACACCGGTCAACGTATTGCCCAGGATCATGCCGAGAATCGGAATCGCATATTGCGGTTCATACCACGGGTGAATGCGGATCACGACGAACAGTCCCACCGCGGCCACCAGCCACGAACTGACCCAGATCGACAGCACGCTGTCCGCGCGTTGCCCGGCATACGTGCGGCTGCCGCGCTGCGCACCCGCGAATCCGGCGATCAGCGTCATCACGATCATCAGCGGCAGCACGACGAACCAGCGGTCGTAGCGGAACACCCAGCCAAGCACATAGCCGATCGCCAGCAACTGCACGACGGTGCGCGTCGCCGCCCACGCGAGCTTGCGTTCGAGATCGAGCTTGAGCACGACTGACAGCGCGCCGTTCACGACGATCAGCAGCGCGGCAATCGCTACGTCCCAGAGGCTAAGATTTTGCAGGTTCATTGACCGAGCTCCTGGCGAGCGAGAGACGAGGGCGCCACCGGCGTGTCGTCGAGCACGCCGGCGCGCATGGTCAGGCGTCGCTCGCTCATGCGCTCGGCCTGCGCGGGATCGTGGGACACCCACATGGAGGCGTGGCGGCCGGGCTCGGCATCGAACCAGGCCTGGACCAGGCCCTCGATCGCACGCGACGACTCCGGGTCGAGCGAGGCGGTGGGTTCGTCGAGCAGCAGCACCTCGGGCGCGAGTTGCAGCACGCGAATCAGCGCTGTGATCTGCGCTTCGCCACCGGAGAGTTCGCTCGCGCGCTTGTCGAGAAAATCGCCGCCACGGCCCGCCTGAACGGCGAGGCTTGCCGCACGGGCACGATCGAAGCGCACGTCGCGATACGCGCGCAACTCGAACGGGTAGCGCAGGTTGTCTTCCACGCTGCCGTCGAGCAAAGCGGGCCGCTGGCGGATATAGGCGACGTTGCGCCGGTAGCGTGTAATGGTGGCGCTTTCCACCGGCGCACCGCGCCACAAGATGCGCCCTGCATCGAGCGGATCGAGCAGGGCGAGGGCGCGCAGGAACACGCTCTTGCCGGAGCCGGACGGCCCGGTGATCGCGACACGATCGCCGGCGTTGAGGGCGAAGGTGGTCGGCTGCAGCAGCGTCTGGCCGCGCGCAGCATCGCGCCGGGCGATGCCCTCGGCGAGGACGAAGGGTACGTCGGTCATCAGTCGGTTCGTGGTGAGGACGGCGTTTTTGTCGAAGGCTGCCGCGGCGCCGCAAAAACAGCTGTCATGCGGCGCGGGGGCGGCCCAATTGTTGCGACGATTTGTTATGGAACTGTGCGCCATGATAAAACGACGGCGGCGACTCGTCGCTCGCGACCGGGCACGACATCTGCTGTCCGGCGCACAAGGTGCAAAGAAAATAGCGGAGCCTCTTAATGGCGGTATCAAGCACGATCGGAAGGCGGATCGGAAAAATTATCGGATGGCTGTTGGCGATCGTCTTGATTCTGATCGCCGCGCTGACAGTTTTCATCCTGACGTTCGACTGGAACCGGGCGAGGCCCTATGTCAACGACAAGGTTACGCAGGCCATCGGCCGGCCGTTCGCCATCAACGGCGATCTGAAAGTCAACTGGCAGCATCCGGCGGGCGAGACCGGGTGGCGGGGCTGGGTGCCCTGGCCGCGCTTTTCGGCGGCCAATATCACGGTAGGCAACCCCGACTGGACGAAGCAGCCGCAATTCGCCGCGCTCGACGAGATCGACTTCCAGGTCAAGGTGCTGCCACTGCTTGCGCACGACATCGTGATTCCGTCGATCGGTCTGGTGAACCCATCGGTCGATCTCGAACGTCTGCGCGACGGACGCAATAACTGGACCTTCAAGCTGGCGTCCTCCAGCGGACCTTCGGAATGGAAGCTCGATCTGCATGACATCGCCTTCACCAAGGGTGCGATAGCGCTGTCCGATCAGCAGAACAAGGTCGATTTGCAGATGGCCGTCGATACGCTCGGCCAGCCGATTCCGATCGGCGAGGCGATGAAGCAGCAGGAAGCGGCGTCGCGCAGTGCATCGGCGCAAGCGATCGGCAAGGCGGGCGCGAACAGGCTGGTTGAGCAGGCGAACGCACTGGCGGCGTCGGAGGCTGCGGCGGCATCGGCCGCAAGTGAGGCGGCAAGCGCCGCCGCAAGCGGGACAACAAGCGGGCCAGCAAGCGGGCCAGCAAGCGGGGCGGCAAGTGCGGTAGCCAGTTCCGCGTCAAGCAGGGGCGCAAGCCAGTCCGCGCCAGGCGCCGCGAGTACTGCAAGTGCTGCAAACGCGCAGGCAGGCGCCAAACGGGAGATTCCGCCGTATGCCATCGGCTGGACCTTGAAGGGCACCTACAACACGACTCCGGTGTCGGGCAGCGGCAAGGTAGGGGGCGTGCTGGCGCTGCAGGACGCTGATCGCCCGTTCCCGGTGCAGGCTGACGTGAAAGCGGGCGATCTGCACGTCGGCCTGGTCGGCACGATTACCGATCCGGCGCATCTGGCGGCGCTCGACTTGCGCCTTTGGCTGCAAGGCAACAGCATGGCGCGCCTCTACGCGCTGACCGGCGTGACCTTGCCCGAGACGCCGCCGTATGCGACCGAAGGGCACCTCGTCGGGCAGTTCAAGTCTGGCGGCAATGTGTTCACGTATGAGAATTTCACCGGCCGGGTCGGCGGCAGCGACCTGAACGGCTCGCTCACCTATATGGCGCGTGAACCGCGCCCGCTGTTGCAGGGCGAACTGGTGTCGCATCTGCTGCAATTCGCCGATCTGGCGCCGGTGATCGGTGCGGATTCGAAAACCAGCAAGGCCAGGCGGGGCGACGCGACGGCGCAGCCGGCGGGCAAGGTGCTGCCGGTCGAAGAGTTTCGCACCGACCGCTGGAAGGCAATCGACGCAGACGTGAAATTCACCGGCCGGCGCATCGTCAAGGACGCGAATCTGCCGATCACCGACCTGTACACGCATGTCGTGATGACCGACGGTGTCCTCTCGCTGGAGCCGTTGAAGTTCGGCGTGGCCGGCGGCTCGCTGGAGTCGAACATTCATCTGGACGGCGGCGCGACGCCGCTCAAGGGCCGCGTGGAGACGTCCGCGCGGCATCTGAAGCTCAAGCAGCTGTTCCCGGACTTCAAGTCGATGCAGAACGCGCTCGGCGAAATCAACGGCGACGCGGCGTTGAGCGCGACCGGCAATTCGCCCGCGGCGTTGGCGGCGACCTCGAACGGCGAGGTGAAGGCGCTCGTCACTCAGGGCACGGTGAGCCGCCTGCTGATGGAGGCGGCCGGGCTGAACGTGGCGAACGTCGTGTATGAGAAGCTGTTCGCCAATCGCGACGTGAAGATCAACTGCGCGGCCGCCGATTTCGTCGCGACCAATGGCGTGCTCGACTCGCGCGTATTCGCGCTCGATACGGACGACGCGGTGATCAATATCGACGGCACGGTGAATCTGCGCGACGAGTCCATGAATCTCGGCGTGCATCCGCACACCAAGGGCTTCCGGGTCTTCTCGCTACGCTCGCCGCTTTACGTGAAGGGCACCTTCAAGGATCCGCACGTTGGCGTGGACGCGACCGCGCTGGCGTTGCGAGGCGGAGCAATGATCGGCCTCGGCTTGCTCAATCCGTTTGCCGCGCTGATTCCGTTGATTGCGCCGAGCAACAACCAGCCGCTGCCGTGCACGCAGTTGCTGACCCAGGTTCGCGAGACGCCGACCGCGCCGCCGCCGGGTGTGAAGCAAGCCCCCAAGACAGCCCTTTCGCTGGATGGCGCGCCGGTCAACAAGTCTTCAGGGCATGCTGCGCAACAGGGCGCGGCGGGCAAGAAACCGGCGGCAACGCCACCGGCTAATGCGGTCGACTATAAGGGAAGCTGATTTTGCGGGTGCACGCACGCAACGCCGCCCGACGAACTGTCGGGGCGGGAGCGGCGTTGCAAGGGGGAGTGTCTACCTCAGCGAGCGCGGCGTCGCGTCTCCGGCCGCGTCCTGCCGGCGAACGCCACGACGGGCGCCGCCGATGCGGGTCGCACCGAACTCGGTCAGGATCTTGCCGCGGGCGCGGCTCGCGAACACCAGAAAACCGAAGCCGTCCGCCTCATACCAGTAGCCGCCGTTTTCGAGCCCGTCGAGCGGCTGCTCCAGCGCATTGGTAATGGATTCGATGCAGCGCCGCCGCAATTCCGCAGGTGCCGGATAAGGCGGTTGGGCTCCGCGCACGCTGCACAGGAGCACGTCGAGCCCGGGCAGCACATGGGCGTAGAGGACGGGCTCGTCTTGTGCACGAGCACGGGCAATTTTGGTGTCGAGCTGACCGAACGGCTTGAAATGCCGCAGTACCGCGAGGAACGACTCATCGCCGTCCACCTTCGCGCGTCTACGCTTTTTCGGGAAGGACATAAAAATTCGCCTGAAAAAGAATTGCAAGAAACGCAGCGTCCTCATGCGACAACTCCCGGCTTCGCGCGCCGCACGT
>DASVNP010000226.1:0-5966 GCA_036383775.1 Paraburkholderia sp.
ATAGCGCAACAGCCTGGTCGCGCGATCCCGCCGCTTCGCGAAGGCGAGCAGTTCCGGCGTCAGGTCGATGAAGCGCGTCGTGACATCGCCTCGTCCGAAGGTGGGATGATTGACGACGTTTTCGAGGAATTGCAGGTTCGAGGCGACACCGCGAATCCGGAACTCGCGTAGCGCCCGATCCATCCGTCGGATCGACTCGGCAGCGGTCGGCGCCCACGTGGTCACCTTGACCAGCAGCGAGTCGTAATACGGCGTGATCAACGCGCCTCCATAGGCTGTGCCAGCGTCGAGGCGAACCCCGAATCCGGCCGCGCTGCGGTAAGCGGTGAGCCTGCCGTAGTCCGGCAGGAAGCCGTTCTCGGGATCTTCGGTCGTGATCCGGCATTGCAGCGCGTGGCCGTTGAGCGGAATGTCCGGTTGCGCCGGCACGCCCGCCGCGCGCACGCCGACGACACCGTTCTCGTCGAACGTGTCTTCGATCATGCCGATATTGCCGCCTTCCGTGATACGGATCTGCGCCTTGACGATATCGACCCCGGTGATCATCTCAGTGACCGTGTGCTCGACCTGGATGCGCGGGTTCACCTCGATGAAGTAGAACTGGTCAGAGTCGGCATCCATTAGAAACTCGACCGTACCTGCATGGGTGTACCCCACCGCGCGCATCAACCGCAGCGCCGAATCGCAGAGCGTCGCGCGGCCGGCGTCATCGAGGTAGGGTGCGGGGGCGCGCTCTACCACTTTCTGGTTACGCCGCTGCACCGTGCAGTCGCGCTCATGCAGATGCACGAGATTGCCGTGGATATCGCCGAGTACCTGCACCTCAACGTGGCGCGCGTTGCGCACCAGCTTCTCTACATACACTTCGTCATTGCCGAATGCCGCCAGCGCCTCGCGCCGCGCGGCGGCAAGCGCGGATTCGAGATCGTCCTCGCTCTCCAGAACCCGCATCCCTCTTCCGCCCCCGCCCCAACTCGCCTTGAGCATCAGTGGGTAGCCGATTCCGGCTGCGAGGCGCATGCATTCCCGCAGGTCGTGGGGCAATGGCGGGGTTGCCGGCATCACCGGCACACCCGCGGCTACGGCCGCGTTGCGGGCCGCCACCTTGTTGCCAAGCATACGCATGACCTCAGGTGACGGCCCGATCCAGCGGATTCCGGCATCGATGACCGCCTTCGCGAAGTCGGGATTCTCTGAGAGAAAGCCATAACCGGGGTGAATCGCATCGACATTCGCTTGCCTCGCGATACGCAGGATGTCGTCGATGTCGAGATAGGCCGCGAGCGGCTTTTTGCCTTCACCGACCAGATAGCTCTCGTCCGCCTTGAAGCGATGGAGAGAGAGGCGATCCTCTTTCGAATAGATAGCGATCGTGCGGATGTTCATCTCCGCGGCGGCACGCATGACGCGGATGGAGATTTCCGAACGGTTCGCTATAAGCAGGGATTTGATCAGAGGACTATTCATTGTCTGTAAAAGCGAAACAGGCTAGGAGCACAGCCATACCGTGCGCATCTAACTCGGTGGCTGCGAATGGTGCGATGCGCCGACAGCTCATCAGGCCCATCAGAGGCGGTGTAGACCAGCGAGACCGGCGGGCGCGAACGGGACCTGCACTCCTGGCAACCACCGATTCATGGGAAGTCAGTCAGGAGGATGTGCGAATCCATCCAGTCGTAGCCCGATCGGCTGTTTGCCCAGGCCCAGTTAGTCCGGTCATGGTTTGCCACGCTTTCGGGACGATTGTCTGTCGCCAGGTTGGCTTCCATTCTGCCCCCTTCTCCCGGGGACTCGAGGTATCGCGTCCCCGTTCCGTTTTGTCCGACAATAGTCATCGCTGGATTTCCTGATTGAAAAAAGCTGACTGCAGCAAAACGCCGCTATGTGGCCAGCTACCGAGCAAAGAGCGGGCCAAGACAGCGCCAGATACCTAGGCCATTGATTTAGCGAAACAATTATGTCTGGACGGCGCAACGCCAGTCTCGAAAATGAAATGCGAATTTCATTGTTGGAATCGGACGCTGCGTGTGCCAGTCGACGACGCATGATGTGCATGCAAAGCGAAAGCAGGAGCGTTTGGAATTGCTTATAGGGGTTTGATCTATCGACGCAACTGGTTCAGATTGACGTGTTGATCCACGGCAGTTCGGCAACCGGCCTACCAGGCCTCAGGCACGGCCAAGTTCCTGCTTGCCATCTGATCAAATTCCCGCCGGCCATCTCGTCTTCGCCCCGGTCTGCTTCGAAGGTCCCGTTTCTCTGTGACTGGATCTGAGTGCATATGTCCACGGACGCCTCGGGCTTAAACGGCGCGCTCGTCGCGGTCACATCGCCGCGCTCGAGAGCCTGAAGGTCGGTCCGAATCTGCTGCGTGTCTAGTGCTTTTCACGATGAGGCCACCCGCGATCACGGCCTGATTGTCCCGTATGCGCATGGTCAGGAACGCTTCGTCATCTTATTCCGCTGGTCCCGTCGGCAGCGTCTCGCTGATCACCGCCACTTGGCAGGTGGCTCGATGATTCCGCCGATATCAGAGGAAGTGAAAGGTGCTTCGCGTGAGGAATAGGGAAGGCTGCAAGACGTAATCGCCGACGATACGCGCAATCCTACGCGGTCATTAGACCTGGTGACGTGGTGGTCGCGTCGGCTCCGAGAAGACAATCAACTCAGCGGACAATACGTCGAGCACACCCGAAGGTTCCCCGTCGCTGCGGTCGCGCTGGAACGCAACCGACGGTCCTGGCGACATTGCTATGTTGTTGCCGCATCGTTGGCAGTCGCAACGACTGCCGCCAAACCTGGGTTGTCAAGCCCGCAAACGGCGGCCGCGCACCATCTGCGTGCTCTCGACTGAGGCTTCGAAAACCGAAGGTCGAGATGTTGACTGACCCCGAAATAAGCGCCCTCGAAGATCCACGCTAGAACATCGCTACGCGCAGCAAGCCGCGACATGGTCAAACCACGTCGATGACGTTATATACGGCTCCGAATACCACGAACAGCAGAGGTTTGCGTTTGATGGACAAGATCCACTCGGCATGCTTACGCTTCCAAACCACGTAGTCTGAGGGGCTGCCCTCGCGCTGGCGCGTCAGCCGGCTTCCGCTTGCAGCATGCTGAAGAAATTCAGCGCTGCCCGTGCGCCTCTATTCATATCGCTTACGGCTGCAGTGCCTGTAGAGACAAGGGGGAATTTTTCTCGCTAAGATCATTTGATTTGTCAACTTTGTGAGACCGGCCATTGAACTTGAATTGTGACCACGCTCGCGATCGGGCGCCGACGAACCCCTGCTGCGACGCGTTAATTGACACGCTAGCTCGAATCGGAGACAAATGGTCGATCAAGGTTTTCGGCGCACTGTGTGTGGAACGCCAGCGTTACAGTGATATTCATCACCACGTCGGCGGGATTTCCCAGCGCATGCAAACGTTGACCCTGAAAAACCTGGAACGGGACGGTCTGGTCTGCAAGCACGTCATCTCCTCTGTGCCGCCCCATGTGGAGTATGAGTTGACAAAGCTCGGAGCGAGCCTCGTCCCCCCTCTCTGACCGCGCTGTACAACTGGGCCGGCACGCATCATCCCACCATGCAGACGATGCGCAATGGAGAGCCAACCAGGATGTCAAAGCGACCACGACGTCGTGAACTGGCGGAGGGGAGCAGACGCCATCTGCGAGTCTATAAACGCTATGAACGCTATGAACGGCATATACGACACCGAATACGGTCTGTGCGATCCGCGCAGCAATCACCAGCGGCGGCGCGCCGAACAGTCGATAGCCGACAAATGTAATCGCTGTGTCGAAGACGAGCGAAACGACAAGCAGGAATCCGACGCCGAGTACCGGCCCGACCGAAATAAGCCGCGCGCTCACCAGCAGAGCCAATCCAGCCAGGCCGGCCCTCAGTTTCGCCGCAAAGACAACGTCGAGCGCGGCGTTCAAAGAGCGGCGCATACCTTGAGTTTCATGGCGAACGCTTCGACCGTCACGCTCGGTGACAGCACGACGAAATCGAACGTGGCGCCCGGAATATAGCTCCACCGCCGATCTGCACCCCATCGTCCAGCAGACGATCGACTATGTTCGACTGACCACTCGCCGATGCTGCCACAGCACGTCAGCCCCCCCGTCCGCGCGATTTAGCACACGCGCCAGCACAAAGAGCAGATCCGACAGACGATTTACATACCGTCGCGGCGCCGTGTTAATTGGCTCCAACGTCCCGAGCGCCACGATCGAACGCTCGGCTCTCCGACATACCGTTCGACACACGTGCGCGAGCGCTGCGGGCCGAAAACCTGCCGGCAGAATGAATTCTTGTAGCGGTGGAATGGTGGCGTTGTACCGCAATAGCCAGCCGTCGAGCCTCTCCAGGTGCTCATCCGATATCATGGCGTGACCGGGTATGCACAACTCACCACCCAGGTCGAACAGATCATGTTGAACAGCGATGAGCACCTCGCGCACATCATCGGGCATGCCCTCGCACAGCAAAACGCCAATGTTTGAGTTCAGTTCGTCAACTTCTCCGATCGCCATAATGCGCGCATTGTCCTTACGAACTCGGCTACCGTTACCCAGCCCGGTAGTGCCGTCGTCGCCCGTGCGCGTCGTAATTTTGCTGAGACGGTTACCCATATCTAACTCATGATGGCGGATCGGAAACGGAGCGCGAACGCGGTGCGAGTCTGATCAAGGTGGTTCGGTATACGTGCCACATCAATCGCCTGCAACTGGGCGTCGGACATAGTTAATCAGCCGGCGCTGCCCGCGACGTATTGGCAACCCCGTCTATAAAGGATCTGACGGGCCAAAAGTGAAAAGCCTTTTCAACGCCACCGCAAACGACTGACCAAGCGAAGCATCGTTACATATCGCCACCGCATCTTCGCAGTACCTGACCTGATCGGGTGTGATGGCGGCACCAACCTCCGCGGCCGTCACAAACCGGATAACTGCAAGGCGGCAATGACCAAAGCGTATGCTCCGATCTAGCAGCTTCAATGCGGCAGTCCGAGCCGCGACGGCTGCTTCGGGCGCGTTACCAGAACTGATTCCCAGCTTGATCTCGCGCTTCATATCGCGCACGTGCTCTCTCGACATGAGAATGCCTCTTGTAACCTACAGACGTATCGAACGCCGGCTTCACTCCAGGACCTTGCGGTGTTGATAGCGCGTCTCCATTCCACCCAGAATCTGAATATCACCAATAGCGGCGATGTCATGCAATCCAGCTATCGCCTTGCCTCGCGTATTGCCACGCCTTACCTCCAGCTGTTCGAGTTCCCTCCGATTCCCCTCACGCGGGAGCACATCGCTGTGAAACGCAGGCCCAACGACGGGCTGCGGTTCACATTTGAGGCCTTCAATCAAGTGCTCGTGACGCGATGAACGACGGCTGTCGCCGGCAAGCGAGCCACAAGTCCTATGCACCGGTGCACCCAACCGGAAAGCTGTCAAGCCGGTCACCGCAAACCGCGCATTCAGGCGCTCGCCAATCATACGGTTCGGTGCGCTGCAAACTAGTCTCGGCGGCCATCGCAGACTCGGACACATGAGCACCGGCGCAATCGATATGGTTCGACAGCAGCTTTCGCCACTGGCCCCGAATGGATGCGCCCTGCTTCCGGGAAGTTGAATAGCGACGCTCAATACGAAAACGCTCTAAGTCGCCTTCCCTAGGGACTGCAAATCCTCTTCCGCCTGCGCCTTTGCTCGTTGGAGATAGTCCATGACCTTTTCTTTCGGCACAGCCGGCCGGAAGATCGAGAGGCCGCCATCCACCGCAAATTGCGCCCCGGTCACAAATCCGGCCTCATCCGAACCCAGGTAAGTCGCCGCATAGGCGATATCTGACGGCTTGCCGGGTCTCGGCAGCGGCTGCGATCCGGCCATCATTTCATCGAGATGCACCGGCATGATATCGGCCACCTCCTTGGTTGCCCCGACAAGTTGCCCCCAC
>DASVNP010000227.1:0-35987 GCA_036383775.1 Paraburkholderia sp.
GCATGCGTAGCCCGAGCTTCACTTTGGAGCTGCGCAACAGCAGCCCCACGCGGTCGCCGAGGCTGCCGGCCTCGAACATGGCGTGAATGAACTGCTCACGCGCCAGCTTGGGCGCCATCGCCGCGCGCATCCGTTCGCCCACGCCGCCGATCTCCGCGTCGCGCTGCAACTGCGCGAGCTCTCCCAGACCATACCGGTTGCTCTGACGCATGCGCGCGATCAGCTCATCCACCGAGCCGTAACGGCGCTTGCGCGACAGGCCGCCGCGCCGATAGCGCACCAGCGGCTCACGCAGGCTGACGGCGCCACCCGACAGGATCGCGCGCAGCACCATGATCTGATCTTCGGCGGCGGTGCCCGGCAGCATTGGGCCGAAGCGCTCGAACAGGCGCCGCGACCAGGTGTGCGCCGCGCCGATCAGCCACGGGCGGCCCGCCAGCCAGTCGTCGAAACTGCGATAGGTGTCGAGTTCCGTCGGGCTCACCCGTTCGTGCACGTGGCCGGCTTCGTCCATGTCGGCGAGATCGGCGGCAATCAGGTCGGGGCGGCGGTCGCGCGCGAGCCAGAAGTCGACGACCCGCTCGCAGCGGTTCGGAGCCGACATGTCGTCGCCGGCCGCGACGAACAGCAGTTCTCCTTGAGCCATCTGCGCGAGTTGCGACAGATGCGCGCTGATCCCCTGGTTGCTCTCGTTGCGGCGGACGATCACCCGGTGCGGGCCGCTGTAGTGCGCGACCGCCGCCTCGATCGCGGCGAACGTGCCGTCGCGGGAAGCGTCGTCGGAGATCAGGATTTCGAGCGGCTGGTAAGTTTGCGCTAGGGCGCTTCGCACGGCGTCGGCGATCTGCTTTTCCTGGTTGTACGCGATCAGGATGATCGATACCAACGGACGCAATGGGCGTTGGCTGTCCGGCGCGGCGGAGGCGGGCGATGTCGAGGAGCTATCGGTCATGGAGTCGGGACGTGTGCGGTTGGGCTAGATTTTAATCGGTGACGCGTGGGCTGCGTCATGTCGGGCGCCGAGGGCCATCCTTTACAATTGCCGCTGCACCGACAACACCCGCATGCGCGGCCTTGCGCCGCAGCTGCGCCTCACCGAGAGCGAACCCGTGTCCGACCCGATCCGCCGCCCAGTCACCGACATCGCCCTGACTGCCCAGGCGCTGAAAAACAGTGGCGGCGCCGAACGCTACACGCGTGACGTGATCGCCGGCTTGCATCGGATGGGGCTGCGTCCCACGCTGTTCGCCCGCGAAATCGACCGCGCGCTGCCCGAAGCGGCATGGATCGACGCGCAGCCGCTCAATGTCCGATGGGCTCCGCGCAAGCTGCGCAACCTGGCGTTCGACTGGCGTCTCAAGCAGCGCCTGAAACGGCACCGGCCCGCGTGCGTGTTTTCGATCAACCACTCCACACATGCCGACGTCGCGCTGTGCGGCGGCACGCATCCGGGATCGCTCGAGGCCGCCGGCCGCGCCGCGCGCCGCAGTGACGAATGGCAGATCGATCTGGAGCGGCGCGTGTACACGCAGGCGCGGTCGATCGTCGCGCATTCGCAATTGATGAGCCGCGAGTTGCAGCGCTTCTACGGTGTGCCCGCGGCGCGGATCGACGTGCTCTATCCGCCGGTCGATACCACGCGTTTCAAGCCGCTCGCCGACGAAGAGCGCGCGGCGGCGCGGCGCCAGTTCGATCTGCCCGAAGACCGCGTGATCTTCGTGTTTTCCTCAACCAGTCACGAACGCAAGGGTTATCCGCTGCTGGAGGCGTTTTTCGCGCAGACCACGCTGCCGGTCTGCCTCGTGGTGGCCGGCCGGCCCGTGCCCAAGACCAGCGACACGATTCGCTATGTCGGCTACTGCAAGGAGATCGAGACGCTGTTCGCGGCGGCGGATTTCACGGTGGTGGCGTCGGCGTACGAGCCGTTTGGTCTGGTGGGCGTCGAGTCGGTGATGTGCGGCACGCCGCTCGTGATCGCGGACAACGTGGGGTCGGCGGAGACGGTCACGGGCACGGCGAAGATCGAGTTTTCGCGGCAATCAGCGGGGAGTTTCGAGCGCGCCATTCACACGGCGGTGGAGCGGGTGCGGGGCGGCGGCGCGCGCATCGCGGCGCCGCTCGACAGTCTCGTGTACGACCCGGGCGTCGACGCGCACGTGGCCGCGCTGTATGAGTTGTTCACGCGTTAGGCGTGGCGCGGGACTGAGCGGCGAGCTTCACTTGCCGTCGTTTGCCAGCAATCACGCCTGAAGCGGCAGCAGCCGCAGCGGAGTGCCCGCGGGGCCTTCAGCAGGCTCAGGCCTTGACGCCGTGCGCCTCGCGCTCGGCCTGCGGCGCGGCCGATGAGGCCGCTTGAGCCGTCTGCAGTTCAAGCAGGCGCGCGTCGATCACCGCGAGGAAAGCGGCAACCAGCAGCGCGAGCAGTACGGTCACCATGATCGGCACGAGCACGTCGATGGTCAGTCCAAAAATCACCGTGCTGGTGGCGACCGCAAGCCCGGCATAGGCGGCGGCCCGAATGGTCGGATCGTTCGAGAGCCGGTGACGCCAGAAATACACCGAGATGCCGTAATAGAACAGCAGCAGGCAGGCCACGCCGACAGCGCCCATCTCGGCGAGCGTCGAGAAAAAGTCGCTATGGGCGCGCTCGTTGACGATTTCGGTCTTCACCTCGCCGCGTTTGGCCATTACACCTAATTCGTCCACCAGGTGTCCCTTGCCGACACCGTACACCGGGTGATGCAGGAATATCTGCCGCGACGCGCTCCATAGCTGCAGGCGCAGGCCGAGCGAGGTGTAGTCGTCACCCTGATGCAGCATCGAGACATCGCTGGTCGCTTCGCTGATGCGTTTCTGGATCCGCTCGGTCGACAGCAGCGACCCCGCCACGATCGCGATCACCAGCGTCGCGATCAGCAGACGCTTCTTGCGGGCGAACCACTGATACTGGAAACCGAGCAGCACGACGAACAACGGCACGGCCAGCCAGCCGCCGCGCGTGCCCGACAGATACGACGCGTAGCCGCCCGCCACCAGCGCCACGAGCCGCAGCCCCAGCACGCGCCAGTCACGCGGCTTGTCCCAGCCGAGCGTGAAGACCGACAGGAACGCGAGCAGCAGCGCCGTATCGCCAAAGGGAATGGCATTCGTATAGGAATTATTCAGGCGATTTGCATCGGTCCAGCCGCCGGCGGGCTGATCGATGAGCGCCCAGATGCCGACCGCGAGCGCGCCGGCCGCGCAACCCCAGCCGATCACGCGCAGATGCCGGGATGGCAATTGCCGCAGCAGCAGGAAGATCGGTATTGCCAGCACGAAGCGCGACAGCGCGTCCAGCTGGCGCGGCAGCCAGTAGCCCATGACCAGTTGCTGGACACCGATTGCCACGACTAACGCGAGCATGCCGATGGTGAACCAGCGGTAGGTGCGCAGGCCGGAGAAATAGCCGGGCGTGCGCCGGTTGGCCACGGCGGCGCCGAGCGCCAGCGCGAGAATCGCGAAAAAACAGTAACCGGTGCCGCCGCGCCACACGAGGTTGACCGCGGGTGCGAGAAACAGCAGGGCTGTACTGAGCCAGACCAGGCTGGAAGCAAAAATCATAGGGCGACTATTTGTATGAACACTACCGCTCCGGCGACGGGGTTGCCTGGGGCCGGATCACTTGGTGCAATTTCAGGACGGTAGCGCGATCCGAATTATAACCGTCCATTTCCTTGCAATATGCTTGCTTTACGACACGTTCAGGCACAGCCAGGCACATCCAGGCATTTCACGGCGGCATGCGCGCGGCACCCCGCCGGGCCGCGCGGCGCAGAGCCCGGGACGGTTGTCCCGGCCACCGGCGGCGCGCTTTGCCGTGCGATGCGGCCGGGGCGGTACAATCCCCGGCGAAACCCATGGCCGCCGCGCCTTGGAGCCGCGCCCGCACCACGCTAACCGGACCGAATCGATGTTCTCAATCATCATCCCGACCTGGAACAACTTGCCTTACCTGCGCCTCGTGATCGAGAGCCTGCGCCGTCATTCCACGCATGCGCATCAGATCATCGTGCACGTCAACGACGGGTCGGACGGCACGCTCGCCTGGGTGCGCGAGCAGGGCCTCGATCACACGGCGTCGCCCGGCAACATCGGCATCTGTCACGCGGTCAATATCGCGGCCGCCCGCGCCACGCGCGATTACATCGTCTACATGAACGACGACATGTACTGCTGTCCCGGCTGGGACGACGCGCTCGTCAAACGCCTCGCGCAGATGCCCGCCGACAACCTGTTCATGCTCTCCGGTACGATGATCGAGCCGGTCGACTCCGGCAATCCCTGCGTGGTGGTGCAGAACTTCGGCCGCGAGGTGGAGAATTTCCGCGCCGAGGAGCTGGTCGCCGCCACGCCGCGGCTCGCGCGCGCCGACTGGCGCGGCGCGACGTGGCCGCCTACGCTGGTGCATCGCGACTGGTGGCATAAGGTCGGCGGCTATAGCAGCGAACTGAGTCCTGGCATGAGCAGCGACAACGACTTCTCGATGAAGCTGTGGGACGCCGGTTGCCGGGTGTTCCTCGGGGTCGGCGACAGTCTCGTCTATCACTTCCAGCAGAAGAGCACCGGCAAGGTCGTCAAGAACGACGGGCGCCGCCAGTTCCTCAACAAATGGGGCATGACGCAAGCCACCTTCGACCGCTACTTTTTGCGCCGCGGGACCGCTGTCGAAGGCGGGGCGGCGGTCAGCGATCCCGAGCAGACGGGCCGTTTGCGCCGTGCGCTGCTCAAGTCGCGGATCAAGCGCGCATTCAGCTGACGGGCGGCGCTGCATGCACGGGCGCAGCGCGCGCCCGCACTAGCACTCGCGCGTTCGAGCAGAGTCGCGGCGCTGCACCGCAACGGCACGCCAGCGCCCGACGCCTCTACGGGGCACGCGTCAGCGCGGCTCAAACGCCGCCGGTCACCAGCGGCAGCACCGTCAGATCCGGATGCGTGCCGTCGACGATGCTGCGTCCCACGTGCACGGCTTCGTAGATCGCATCGCCCTGGTTGGCGAAACTTTCTTCGCCGTCCGCATGAAACGGCACGGTATGGCCGGGGATAGCGGGATCCGCACCCGGATGGCAGACGTAGCCGACATACGTGTAGCGGCTGCTCGCCGCGGCGGGGGCCTGTGCGTCGCCGGGAGGGTCTTTCAGCGAGGGCTTGACGTGAATCTCGAAGCCCTCGTACTCCGACATTTGCCAGGGTGCGGTTTCATCGGCCATGGCCGCCTCCGTCTAGTTGTGCGCCTGTCCAAAAGTCTAGGTGATTTCAGCGTAAAACGTGCCTGAAGACGGATTCGGCAAAACCATAGTGGCGCGATGGCGCCGGGTTGGATCATGCGCATCCCGGCCGAACGCGCGATGTCTTTCGTCGGATAGAATGGTGCGCTTTGCCCGTACACGACATCGCCCATGTGGTTCAAAAATCTTCAGTTGCACCGTCTTCCCGCTCCGTGGTCCGTCACCCCTGAACAGATGCAAAAGTGGCTCGCGCCGTATGCGTTCGCGCCCGGCAACAGCGTCGAGATGCAATCGCACGGCTGGGCATCGCCGCGCGATAACGACTCGCTCGTGTATGCGCTGAATGGCCAGATGCTGCTCGTGTTTCGCGCTGAAAAGAAACTGCTGCCGGCTTCGGTCGTCACGCAAGTGACCAAGGCGCGCGCGCTCGAGCTCGAGGAGCAGCAGGGTTTCAAACCTGGCCGCAAGCAGATGCGCGAACTCAAGGAGCAGGTCACCGACGAACTGCTGCCGCGCGCCTTCAGCATTCGCCGCGACACGCGCGTGTGGATCGACTGCAGGAACGGCTGGCTCGTGATCGACGCGGCTTCGCAGGCCGTGGCGGATGAAGTGCGCGGCTTGCTGGTGAAGTCGATCGATCAATTGCCGCTCGGCACCGTGCAAGTCACGCACGCGCCGGTGGCGGCCATGACGGAATGGCTGCTCTCCGGTGAAGGTCCCGCGGGCTTCACGCTCGACCAGGACACCGAACTGCGCTCGCCGGCGGAAGGCAATGCGACCGTGCGCTACGTCGGACATACTTTGGATGCCGAAGATATGCGCCGTCATATCGAAGCCGGCAAGCAATGCATGCGCCTCGCGATGACGTGGAACGATCGCGTGTCGTTCGTGCTGACGCCCTCGCTGACGATCAAGCGCATCGCGCCGCTCGACGTGCTGAAGGAAGCGGGCGACCCCACCGCGCAAAACGACGACGAGCGTTTCGACTCCGATGTCACGCTGATGACCGCCGAACTCGACCGCATGCTGAGCGATCTGCTCGATGCGCTGGGCGGCGAGCAGGGCCAGACGATGCCGCAAGCCGCGGCGGCGTAAGCAGTTTGGGTGCGTGGCAGGCCGGGGTCGAGGATTGACGGGGCACGGCCTGCACAAGTTCGGCGTTACTGTGGAAATGGCAATGGCATCAACAGCTTGCTGATTTTGCCGGATAGTTATGCACAGGCTTGCGAACAATTTCTGTGGGTAACTTTCGCGGGGTGGTGTAGGTGGCGATCGGCATTGCATTCGCTGCTGATGCGACGCGCGAAGTTCTCGCTGGTCTGCCACGCATATGAAAACGGCGCTATTCCCCAAGCGCCAGCGCGCGCTTGCGCCGCTCCAGCGCCGCGCCGATCCACACTGCCGCGCCAATACCGCCCATGGTCAGCGAGAGCGTTACGATCAGCGGGCCGGTCTGCGCGCGCGCCGAGAACAGGCTGACCAGCAAACCAGCAAGCGGTTGCGTCATGTTGTTCAGGAGGATCACCACGCCGGTTGTTTTGCCGTAGTCCTGTGGCGGAATGAGTCGCTGCCGAGCGCTGCGAATGTAGACGTTGAACATCTTGTCGAAGCCGACAATCAGCAGGAAGCCAAGCGCGTAACCCCACGGCGCCGCACTCGCGCCGGCGATGACGCCCCCCGCGCAGATCGCGGCGAAGGCGACCCGGCCCAACGTCCGGGCCGGCCACGCGGCGCGCGCGATCGTCAGAAGGATCAGCACCGTGGCCACCGCGCCGGCCGTTTGCAGGCCGGCATAGTAACGGTTCGATTGCGCGTGAAAGCCGGTCACCATCGCGGCGGATGTCGCGAGCGTCACGCCGATCACGAGATTTTCGGCGGCCGCGAGCAGCACCACTTTTTTCAGGCCCGGCAACAGCAGCACATGACGAAGCGCGATGCGCACTGGCAGCGTCCAGTGACCCGGGGCAGCGGGCGCCACCACAGCGGCGCGAAAACCGCTTGTTCGCTGCCATAGCAGCAGCGCGCCGTCGGCCAGCAGAAACAGCCCACCGGTTGCGCCGACCACCCATTCCCAACGCCATAGGCTGAGCAGCAGCGCGGCGAGCATTGGGCCCAGCACGAAGCCCAACTGGTCGGCCAATTGCGAGTAGGCGAGAACACGTTGAAACTGCTGCGTGCTGAAAATCTGCGGCAGCATGACTTCACGCGCGACCAGCCCCTGGCTCGTCAGCACGCCGCATGCGGCCGACAGCGCGATCAGCCAGCCGATGCCGCCGAACAGCGCATAACCGAGCACGCCGCCGAAACACACCAGCGCCCGCACGGCCTGACTGACTCGCATCAGCCTGAGCGGCGAGACGCGGTCGCATAACGCGCCGAAGAAAGGAAACACCAGGTAGCGGGGCAGTGTTTCGATAAAGAACGCCAGCCCCGACCACGAGACCTGATGCGTCGTCTGAAAAACGACGAGCGGCACGAGAAACAGCAGGACCTGATCGGCCAGGCGCGCGACAAACAGCGAGCAGAAGAAAGCCAGATGGTTGACGCGCACTGTTCGAATTCCGCCGTTGATGGGTCGAAACCGATCCTATCAAAGATGGCGGTTTCCGTTGCCCCGGCTTCAGTTACCCGAGCTTCAGCTACCCCGATACGCCGCTTCGAGTTGCGCGATATCCAGCTTGACCATTTTCATCATGGCCGCCATCACGCGGCTGGCGCGGGCGGCGTCCGGGTCGCGCAGCATCACGTCGAGTACATCCGGCACGATCTGCCACGAGACGCCGAACCTGTCCTGAAGCCAGCCGCATTGCCATTCCTTCCCGCCGTCGGAGAGTTTTGCCCAGTAACGGTCGACTTCCTCTTGCGAGCCGCAGTGCACGAACAGCGAGATTGCCGGCGTGAACGGGAACTGCGGGCCGCCGTTCAGGGCAATGAACTCCTGGCCTTCGATCTCGAACGTGACGGCCAGCACGCTGCCCTTGGGTCCTGGGCCGGCGTCGGTGTGATGCATCGTGGTGGCGATGCGGGAATCTCCAAAGACGGAGATATAGAAGCGCGCGGCTTCTTCCGCATTGCCGTCGAACCACAGGCACGGCGCAATCTTCTGCATGACGTTGTTCCTCCCTGGCACCGGACGGGCCGCGTGTTGCTGCTTGTTCCTGCTCGTTCCTGCGTGTTCCTGCGTATTACTTCATGGCGGCCATGCCCTGCTGGATTTCTTCCAGGCTCAGGTCGCGCGTGTGGGTCGCCAACGACCAGCTATGACCGAACGGATCCTTCACCAGGCCGTAGCGGTCGCCCCAGAACATGTCGGCGACGGGCATCACGACGGTCGCGCCGGCGTCCACGGCCTGCTTGAAG
The DNA here is from genome assembly GCA_036383775.1 of Paraburkholderia sp. Lineage (GTDB taxonomy): Bacteria > Pseudomonadota > Gammaproteobacteria > Burkholderiales > Burkholderiaceae > Paraburkholderia. The sequence goes on from DASVNP010000227.1 coordinate 8,625, forward strand.
CTGGCGTCGACGTCCTGCACGTAGAGGTGAATCGTCACCGGCGTGCCGTTCAGCGAAAGCGGACCGAGCGCCCGATGCTCCGGCCATTCGTCAGTCATCATCAGCATGGAGTCGCCGATCTTCAGACAGGCGTGCATTACCTTGCCGCCCGGAGCGGGCACGCGAAACTGTTCGACGGCGTTGAAGGCCTTCTCGTAGAACTCAATGGCCTGCGCCGCGTTGGCGCAGACCAGATGCGGGGTGATCGTGTGCATCCCTTCGGGGATCGGTTTGACAGCGGAACTCGACATGACGGCGACTCCTTGAAGTGACAGGTTTGTGACTTGAAAGACCGGCTGGGCGAGCCTTGTGAGCCAGTCCTTCAACGTTACGACGAGTGCATCACCGCCGAATCGACACTCCGGAAAAAATATTTTTGAGCACGGGCGTGCGCAAGGCGGGCATCGGTCCTGCTTACCCGGCCGGGTTGTCCTCATCCGGTGACGGCGACGCGGTGCCGCCGCGCGGTGCGCCGAGAATGCTGATCTGGAACGTTCGCGTGCCCGCCAGCGATTGCAGCGTGGCGTCTTCGGGAATGCGCTCGAAGAGCGGCAGAATCACCGAGCCGCCGATCACCGCGCGCCGGCTGTTATCGGCGGGGCGCAGGCCCCACACGTCCTGATAGACGACGGGCACCACGCTGCCGTTGCGGGTGGTGTTGCCGATATACAGCATCACGTGGCCGCCGATATAGATCAGCGTGCGCATCGGTTCGCCGTGCTGCGCCAGGTAGTCGAGCCGTTCGGCGGGCGTGGACGACGACAGATCGACGATGCGCCCGGCGTCCATCTGCGTGGACGAATGGCGCGGCAGCCAGACGCCGAACGCCGCGAAGATGCTTTGCAGTTCCGACGAACAATCGTTGTAGAGACCGCTATTGCCCCAACCGTAGGGCCGCCCGATCAGCGCTTTCATCAGCATGGCCAGATGGCGCGGCGTGGCGGCGAGCGGCGCCGGCGCGATCTGCGCGTCGCTCAGGACGGCGCTGCGGATCAACGCCCGGCCTTCCGTATCGCGAGCGGGCACGAGGATATGGCGTGCCGCGTTGGCCGTGTCCGTGCTGCTTGCCTGGCTCGCGGCACTTTGTCCTGCCGCCGGCCGTGCGGCGGCGGCCGGGACGATCGGCAGCAGTGTGCCGGCCGGCGCGTCGAAACGGAACACGCCGCGGCTGTCGCGCACCGGCGCCGACGCCACGATCACCGCGCCGAGCGCTTTGCTCGTTGCGCCGCGCCATGTATCGACGAAGCGCTCGTCGGCCATCGCGACGCCGTCGCTGCGCACCCAGCCCTGCACGTCAGGCGTCTGCACGTATTGCCATGCGCCGTCGGCGCTGCTGCCCAGCACATAGAGCGGCGTGCCCGGCCGCACAGCCGAGATCTGCAGGTTGTCGAACGGGTAGCCTTCGCCCGCCAGATGATGGTCGTAAAACGACGGATCCATGGTCGGCAGCTCGCGCACCATCAGGTTGCTCGTGGCGATCGCGCGGCGCTCGGGTTGATAGACGGGAGTCTGCGTGAACTGCCCGACGTTCATGTTTTGCGCGATGGCATCGATCCACGCCTTGTCGTGCGGGCGGAAGTTCTCGCCGTAGCCGAGTTCCGCGCCTTGCTTGCCGGTGTTGTCGAATTTGCCGATGCGCCGCTGCTGCCATGCGGCAATGTCCGCGCCTTGCTCGCGATAGATGCGCGCGGTCACGAACTCCGGATTCCACGGGGAGGGCGCCGAAGTGCCGGTGCCGAAGTTGCGCGCGTAAAGCGCCTGAAAGTGCGCCTGCTGATCCGCAGGGCTCAGGAACGGCTGGTCATAGCCGGGGCTGTCGGGCTCCAGCCAGTGATCGACGTTCTGGTCGTAGCCGGCCATCGGGAACAGCGTGACGTTGTCCACGGTGGCGCGCGTGTCGCGCGTCGGCGACGGATTGCTGCAGGCGCTGATCCCCGCCAGCGCGGCACATAACACGGCGGCGCGGCAGACGGTTGGCCACGTGGCGGCAAGGCGGGGTAGAGCGGCAGCGGGCATGAGATTCGACGGAATAAGCTGAGGGCACGATGATACGGTGTCGGCGGCCTGCGCGGCGCATTGCGCCACTGCGTTATGCCCACCTATACACAACGTTTATGTGGTTTCATTGAGCGTTGAATCGTCAATAGGGGCTGGGCCATACCGCACTTCACGTGCGTACGGCCGCAGCCGGCGAGCGTTCCACTACACTCGCCGCCTACCCCAATGCGGCGCCTCGACATGTTCGTGCGGGGCCGCACAACCAGGAGAGCAACATGCAAACTAGCGCACGTAATCAATTCGCCGGCGAAGTCACCGATCTCAAACACGGCGCCGTGAACGACGAAGTCACGCTGCGCACTCAGGACGGTCTGGAGATCGTCTCGATCATCACGCACGGCAGCACCGCCTCGCTCGGCCTCGCGGTGGGCAAGAAAGCGTTCGCGCTGGTCAAGGCTTCTTCGGTGATCCTGATGGTCGACGTGGCGAAGAACCAGGTTTCGGCGCGCAATTGCATCGCCGGCACGGTTTCGGCGGTCACGAAAGGCGCGGTGAATTCGGAAGTGACGATCGGCGCGGGCGGCGCGCAGATCGCGGCGATCATCACCAACGAGAGTGTCGAGCGTCTCGGCCTCGCGAACGGCAAGGCGGCGACGGCGATTTTCAAGGCGTCGAGCGTGATTATCGGCGTCGAGTAATGGCCGTACGGTGTTCTCCTGTGGCTCGTCGCGCGCGATGACCGCTAACGGAGTGAATGGAAACGGAAGGACGGCGGATTTCCTTCACGGCGCCGCGCGTGCCGTGTGCCGGGAAGGAAACGCCGGCTTGCTTTACACTGCATGACTTGCTGTTTCTCTTTCCGCTTTTTCCACGGACGCCGTCATGTTCGAAGTCTCCTCCACGTCGCATCTGCCCAAAGCCGCCCAGTACGAAGAACTCGTCGCCCAGGCGCGCTCGCTGCTCGCCGGCGAAACCGACTGGATCGCCAATGCGGCGAATTTTTCCGCCTTCGTGTTTCATTCCCTCAGCGACCTGAACTGGGCCGGTTTCTATTTCCACGACGGCCGCGAACTGGTCGTCGGACCGTTTCAGGGCAAGCCCGCGTGCGTGCGCATTGCACTTGGCAAGGGCGTCTGCGGCACGGCTGCGCAAACCCGGCAGACGCAAGTCGTGCGCGACGTGCATGAGTTTCCCGGCCATATTGCCTGCGACTCGGCTTCGCAATCGGAAATCGTCGTGCCGCTCGTCGCTCCAGACGGCACGCTGATCGGCGTGTGGGATGTCGACAGCCCGGTCGTCGCGCGCTTCGACGAAGAAGACGCGAAGGGCATGCAAGCGCTATGCGCGGTGTTCATCGAAGCGGCGCTGCCGCGCGCCGCAACGGCGTCCTGAAGAATCCGCAGCAGCGGGGCGCCTATGCGCGGGGCGCCCATGCGCTTTCGTACATAGAGTAGATGCAATTCAGGGGATGGGTCGGCGGACCTCATCCCGCTATCGTTCTCTCCACGCGCTCGGGATGTCCCGAAAGAAGTCCCCTCGAGGGACGGCACATGAGCGCGACGAACCCCCACCCGGTTTTGGAGACACGCATGAGTTCCGCCGCTACTGCCACCGCTAATTCCACCGCTAATTCCACCCCTAATTCCACCTCTCTACCGCTGACGTTTCAACGTTCCCCGGCTCTACCTCGCAACTGCACTTTCGACAGCCACGACTGGGAGATTCTCAGCCGCTACTGGCATCCGGTGGCGTTCGCCGCCGACGTCGCCGACAAGCCCATTAGCGTGACGCTGCTCGATGAGCCGCTGGTCGTGTTCCGCTCGAACGGCCAACTGGTGAGCGCGCGTGACATCTGCCCGCATCGCGGCGCGCCGCTCAGCCAGGGGTGGGTCGATAACGGCAACATCGTGTGCCCGTACCACGGTCTCGCCTACAACAGCGTGGGCAAGTGCAAGCACATTCCGTCGCAAACGGACGGCCCGATTCCCGAGCGCCTGCACCTCGTCACCTATGCGACGCAGGAGGCGTATGGCCTTGTGTGGGTGTCGCTCGGCGGTGGCACTGAACCGTTGCCCGCGTTTCCGAACTGGGACGACCCCGATTTCCAGCAGATCCTGCCGCCTTCGATCGACATCAACGCGTCGGCCGGCCGCCAGACGGAAGGCTTCATCGACGTCGCGCATTTCGCGTGGATTCACCACGACAGTTTCGCCGACCGGCAAAACCCGGTGGTGCCGCAATATTCGGTCGAGCGGCGCGAGCGCGGCATGCATGCGGAGTATGTGAGCACCGTCAGCAATTTTCCGAAGTTCATGCAGCATCGCGCGCCCGAGGGTTATGAGTGGCGCCGCGTGTTCGAGGTGGACGTGCCGTTCTTCGCGCGTCTGACCGTTCAGTTTCCCGAAGGCGGACGTCTGTCGATTCTGAACGCCGCAAGTCCTGTGTCGGCGCGCAAGACGCGTCTGTTCGTGCCGATCGTGCGCAACTTCGACAAGGACCTGCCGCTCGAGGATGTATATGCGTTCAATCGTCAGGTGTTCGAAGAAGATCGCGCGATCGTCGAGCAGCAGCGTCCGGAAGACCTGCCGATCGACCGGGCGGCGGAAGCGCCGATTCTGGCCGATCGTTCGTCGGGCGCATACCGGCGCGCGCTGGCCGAGATCGGTCTCGGCCAGGCTTATGTGCGCTGAAACACGCGGCGATTCGGGAGAGATGTGATGAAAGTATGGGAATGTGTGATCTGCGGCTTTCGCTATGACGAGGCGCTGGGTTTGCCCGAAGCGGGCATTGCGCCGGGCACGCGTTGGGAGGACGTGCCGGACGACTGGCTGTGTCCGGATTGCGCGACCGGCAAGCACGACTTCGAAATGCAGGTGGTCGTATGACGGCCGCGCAGCAGGCAGGCAAGGCACCGCCGGTGGTGATCGTGGGCACCGGCATGGCGGGCTATACGGTGGCGCGCGAATTGCGCAAGCTCGACAGCACGGTGCCGATCGTGATGATCAGCCGCGACGACGGCAGCTTCTATTCGAAGCCCATGTTGTCGAACGCGCTCGCGATGAAGAAAGAGCCGCAGACGCTGGTGAGTTTCGATGCGATGGCAATGGCATCGCAACTGGGTGCGTGGATTCGAGTGCGTCAGACGGTTGAGCGCATCTTGCCGGCCGAGCACACGCTGGTCGTGGATAACGCACTGGTCGGCTACGGCAAACTGGTGCTGGCCACCGGCGCCGATCCTCGCCGCTTGCGACTGGAGGGTGACAGTGCGGCCGACGTGTTGTCGATCAACGATCTCGACGACTACGCGCGCTTCCGCTCGGCGCTCACGCGTTGCCGTTCGGTGACGATCCTGGGCGCGGGCCTGATCGGCTGCGAGTTCGCCAACGATCTGGCGGCCGCCGGCTATGCGGTCAACCTGATCGATCCTGCCGCGACACCGCTGGCGCGTTTGCTTCCGCAAGAGGTCGGCGAGATTTTCGCGCGCGGGCTCGGCATGGGTGGCATCCGCTTTCATCCCGGGCGCAGCGTGCAGCGGATCGACCGTTTGCCGGACGGTTACCGGCTGAGCTTCGTGGAAGGCGAGCCGATCACCGCTGACCTGGTCGTGTCGGCGATCGGACTTGCACCGCGCACGGATTTGGCCGCGGCCGCGGGACTCGAAATCGATCAGGGTATCCGTACCGATGCGTGGTGCCGTACCAGTGCGCCGGATATTTACGCGCTTGGTGACTGCGCCGCCGTCGATGGCAAGGTGCAACCTTACGTACTGCCGATCATGCATGCCGCGAGGGCGCTGGCACGCACACTCGCCGGCGAGCCGACGCGCGTCGCCTTCCCGGTCATGCCGATCACGGTGAAGACACCGGCGAGCCCGGCCGTCGTCGTGACACCCGAAGGTGAAGGCGCGTGGTCGATTGAAACAGGCGCCGATGCGGCAGCGCACACCGCACGTGCCGTGTGCAGGGATGCCGCGAGCGAACGGCCGTTAGGCTTCGCGCTGCTCGGCGCGGCAGTGGACGGCAAAGCGGCACTCGTCAAGGCCATGGCCGTGGGAGGCACAAACTAATCACATAACGATGTTCCGTCTGACCGACCTCACTTTGTAATCGCTCGGTGTCGGCAAGGGGCCTGTCACCTCGACGGTATCCGATGATTGCATTCGCGCCGCAAGCTTTGCTTGCGGCGTTTTTTTGCATGCGGAAGGAAGGCGCCTGGCCGTTAGATCAGGAGGCAAGCTCTTTGGCGACGGTGGCAATCAGCCTGCGCAACCATACCGCGGCCACGCTGCGATGCGTGCGGTCGTGCCACAGTTGATAGTAGGTGAGGGCGCGCGGCTCGCCGGGTACCGGCTCGATGCGCAGCGGCAGGAGTTTCGTGTAGTGCGTGGCCAGCGCGCGAGTGGTGGTGAACAGCAGGTTGGAGCGCGCGAGAACGTAAGGCGCCATGCCGAAGTAAGGCAGCGTTGTCGTGACGGTGCGTGACAGACCGTTGCGCGCGAGTTCCACATCCACCGTGCCCCACGCCGTGGTGTTGTAGGTCGTGACGGCCAGATGGTCGGCTTCTTCATAGACCGGCTTGCTCAGGTGTCCCGGCTTGATCGGGTGGCCGTTGCGCATCAGGCACACCAGTTCGTCCTTGCACAGAGGCTGCAGGTGCAGATGCTCCGGCGGCGTGCGCCAGTTGCCGATCACCAGATCGAGAAAGCCGCTCTCCAGGCCGTGTTCGTAGCCGCCGTCCACCATCATCAGGTGCCGGAATTCGAGCTTGGCGTGCGGCGCTTCGCGATGAAACGCATCGACCACGGCGGGGACGAAGAACGCGTCGAGATAGTCAGGCGATCCAATGCGAAAGGTCTGGCTGGTGGTGGCCGGATTGAACGACGTGGTGGGATGCAGTATCGCCGCGATGCTGGCGAGTGCCTGCGCGGCCGGTTCGATTAGCGTCAGCGCGTGCGCCGTGGGCACCATGCGGCTGCCGCTGCGCACCAGCAGAGGATCGCCTGTCATCTCTCGCAATTTGCGCAGCGCCACACTCACGGTGGGCTGCGATTGCCCGAGCAATGCCGCCGTGCGCGACACGCTCGATTCGGTCAGCAGCGTGTGCAGCACCTTGAGGAGGTGCGAGTCGATGACTTCCTTGGACATGAAATGCGGGGCGCCGGCTCGCGCGGATTCGCGCGGCGCAATAGCGGTTTTAACGGGGGAATCGTCTTCGAAATATATCTGCGGATATAACGGTCGTCAATCCGGCGCAGCCCTGCCTAAGCGCCTCGACCGCCCATGTGCATTGACTCATGAAGGATGGGGTATCCTGGCAATAGCGGCCTTTGTATGGCGCGGGTGCCGCCTTGAAGCATCGGATGGCGACGCCAATGGAAACGATAGGCGTAAACGATGTGCGGACGGCGAGCGGGCGGGCGGCAGGAAAGCCGCTATCATACGGACGGTTGGCCGGGTGCCGGACTGAAATGCCCCGGTTTTACAGTTGGTGCCTCACGCGCCGATCAACACTCGTTCGATGCCTTTCACCATCCATAAATATCAATAGACCGGCGCGATGCAAGACGACCTCTACGCCGAAACACGTCCACGCGACGCCGTGCTTGCCTCGGCGCCCAACGGCATGTTCATTTGCGCCGCGGATGGCACGCTCGAATCCGTCAATGCCGCTTTCGAAAAGCTGACGGGGTTTGCGGCCATTGAGCTGATTGGCCGCCGTACGTTCGGGTCTTTGCTCGATCCTGCTGAGCTTGCCAAGCGCGGTGCCGAACTGCCGCCGCTGGCGACGGTGAGCACGCGTTATGAAGGCGAATGGATTGTGGTGCGGCGTAACGGCACGCCGGTTCGCGTGGTCCTCGCGCTGGCGCCGCTCGTCACGGAGACGGCGCAGGCTGACCGTCCCGCGAGCTATGTCGGCATCGTCGTCGATATGACGCGTTACGCGCAATCCGAGGCGCGCCTTTGGTATGTCTCCCATCACGACGGCGTGACTCGGCTGCCGAATCAGACGCTGTTCACCGAACGCCTGGAACTGACGATTGCGCGTTGTCAGCGCAGCGGCAGTGGCTTTACCGTGCTGATCGCGGAGCTCGATCATCTGCGCAAACTGCGCGATGCGCTGGGTTTGCACGCGGCGGAACTCGTGCTGCAGATTGTGGGCGAACGCTTGCGGGGCCTCTTTCCGAACGACGGCACGATTGCGTCGATTGGCGGTACGCAGTTTGCCCTCCTGATCAACGAAAGCGGCGCGGCGGCCGATGCCTTCGCCGCCGAGGCGCTGGAGCGCATCGCCGAATCGATCGACTACGCCGGGACCGCGCTGAGCATTACCGGGAGCATCGGCATCGTGGCCTATCCGGCCGACGGCGTCGATGCCCCTACGCTGATGCGCCGCGCGGGGGTGGCGTTGTCGGCGGCATCGGCGGTGAGCGGCAACGCGGTGCGGCGGTTTTCCACGGCGCTCGAAGGCCAGGCGGCGCGACGCTTCGAACTCGCGGCGATGCTGCGCGAAGCGATTGCGCGTCAGCAACTGCATCTGGTGTATCAGCCGCAGGTGACGCTCGCGAACGGACACATCGCGCAAGTGGAGGCGCTGCTGCGCTGGAATCATCCGCAGCGTGGCTTGATAAGCCCGCTGGAGTTCGTGCCGGTGGCGGAAGAGGCCGGCCTGATCGAACAGATCGGCGAGTGGGTGATCCGCACCGCATGCCGGGACGCCGGTATATTGCTGCGGCAGACCGGCAACTTGCCGCGCTTTGCGGTGAACGTCTCGCCGCAACAGTTTCAGCGGCACAACCTGTTCGAAACGATTCGGGAAGCGCTGGCCGACGCCGCGCTCGATCCTTCGTATCTCGAGGTGGAAATCACAGAGGGCGTGTTGCTCGACGACACTGAGCAAGCGTTGCAGACACTGCATGCGTTGCGTGAACTGGGGGTGGAGGTCGCAGTGGACGACTTTGGAACCGGCTACTCGAGCCTCGCCTATCTGACGCGCTTTCCGCTGCATCGCCTGAAAATCGATCGCTCGTTTGTGATGTGCATGAACACCGATCCGCAGAGCGCGGCGCTGGTTGGGGCGATCATCGCGATGGCGCATGCGCTCAAGCTGCGCGTGACGGCTGAAGGTGTCGAAACGGCCGAGCAGGCCGCGCAGCTTGAAGCGCTCGGTTGCGACGAAGCGCAAGGCTTCTGGTTCTCGCGGCCGATTACCGCCGCGGCGCTGCGCAATCTGCTGAGGCCTTTGGGCGCGGTTTGACGCGCCGGGCCTTGCTCACTGCGCGCGCGGATGAGCCAGAAAAAATCTCACCATTTCCGCTGCGGCGTCGGGCCCTGACGGGTCCGTGTATGAGCCGCGCTGACTGCCGCCGGCCCACGCGTGGCCTGCGCCGTGAATCAGCCAATACTCCGCTTCGACGCCGTTCGCCGCGACTCGCCGCTGCTGCGTGTAGGCGCGACGGCCGTTCGAGCTGTTCGTGCCGTTCGCACTGTTCGGTTGAGTGCTGATCGTGGTGATGCCGGCGTCGAAGGGCGCAACGATTTCGGCGGCGTTTGCCGGATGAACCGTCGTATCCGCGTCGCCATGAAACACGATGAGAGGCCGTTGTGGCGCGCCATGCGAGCGCGTGTGGCGCGCCTTGCCGCCCTTCATCGCGGCGAGCGCGGAGGGCAGATCCCGCGCGCTGCCGTAGGCGAGGCCCGAATGCACACCCGCGGCCGCGTACAGATCGGGCGAGGTTTTCAGCATGACGTCCGCCATCGCGCCGCCCGCCGATAGACCCGCCACGTACACGCGCGCCGGATCCACGCGATAGCGCTCCATCACCTCGCGTGTCATGCCGGCAATCAACGATGGCTCGCCGTGATCGCGCTGCTGATCCGCAGGCTTGAACCAGTTCCAGCACACCGTGTGATTGGCGGCCTTCGACTGATTCGGATAAGCGACGATGAAGCCGTGGCGTTCGGCCAACGCGTTCATGCGCGTGCCGGCTGCGAAGTCGTCGGCGTTCTGGGTGCAGCCGTGCAGCATCACGATCAGTGGCAACGGCTGGCCGTTGTAGACGGCCGGCACGTACAGCTTGTACTGGCGTTGTCCCGCTGCATTGCTGAACGTGTGCGTGCTGAAGGTGCCGGGGGTGTCGGCGTCGAAGGTCGGCGCTTGCGGTGTGGGATCCGCTTGTGTTTGCCCCCGTGTCCAGGCTTGCGCCCATTCGTCGGCCGTGGATGGCACGTGCGGTGCTCGTGCGCGTTGCGTATGGTCTTTGCCGCCTGAGAGCGCGCGTTGAATCGCCGCGGTGGCTTCTTTCGGACCCTTCGTGCGCAATAGCTCGAAGGCGTCTTTCATTGACTTCAGGAAATCGTCGTTCATCTTCGTGATGATTCGTGTTGACCTTTGATCGCGCTGGTTTGCGGGCGTGTAGCTAACGAGCCGACGGTTCAGGCAGCGCGTGAGGGGCGAGCGATGCGCCTAGCTGATGCGGCCGGCGAGGGCCGCCTTGACGGCGGGCGACGCGTGAAACGCGCCGAGCACCACCACCGATGCAATCGTGGCCGCGGCAAGTTCGGGCGGCACATCGGCGGCGATGCTGGCGAGGCCGAGGACGTGAATGTCGAGTTGCTCGTGCGCGGCTCGAGCAGCTTCGAGGTCCTGCCGCGAGAAGTGCTGCAGACCAAGCACCATTTCGCGCCGGGTCACCGTTTCCGACACGACTTGCGCGTGCACCGCGAGCTGGTTGCGGATGCCGGTGCGGATCAGGTCGGTGCGGTTCGTGTAAAAGCCTTCTTCGACCAGCAGATCGATCTGGCCAAGGTCGACCGGGCCGAGGTTGATGGTGATTTTTTCGGTCTCGCCGCCTTTGGGGCGCGAGGTGTCGATGAGGCTGAGTTTGGGCATTTGTACTCCGGCAGGCATCTTGTTGCCATCCAAATAACATCCAGTGGGATGGTTATACGCCCTGCGGCGGAGTGCGGTCAATGAGGAAAAAAGGGGTTCGTTCTTTCTGGGCGATGCGCGCCGCTTCGTGACGATGTCTTGCCGATCATCCGGGCTTGCGTGCTAGGTATACGCGCCTCGAAACGACGCGGAGGAAGGGTGTGTGGGGTTTTGCCACCAACGTGATGCCAGGAAAAACCTCTAGCTACATATCTGGCTACACCTTTGGGCAAGGGACCGCAGCCATTGCTGGCTGACCGGAATCTGTTGGTCTTCGCTGCAAAGGCGCGCCAGTACCTACTTCCCCGCGACCGTCTTCACCCCATTACCCGGCAGCACGTCGAAGCGCAGCACCTTACCGCCCGCGCCGGACTCGCCGGGTGAGACCGCGACGAACAGCGCGTGGCGCTCGGGCACGAGGATCGCCGTCTTTGCGCCCTTGGCAGTCGGCACGTGCGCGATCTCCTGGTAGTGGTCGGCATCCTTCTGCTCGATCACGGCCAGATAATCGTCGCCGGCCATGTAGATGCGCCGGTTCGCCTCGTCGAAGATCACCTGATTCGTGCGCTGCGGCGCATCGAACGACGCGATCGTGTTGCCGTTGGCCGCATCGAGCACGAGCAGCCTGAACGGCTTGCGCGTGCCGACGAACAACCGCTGGTGCTTTTCGTCGAACGCCAGCGGCGCATTGAGCTCCGCACCGTGGATCGACCAGTTCGCGGTCACGTTGCGCGTCGTTTTGTCGATGACCGCAAGCGTACTCTGGCCGGTCACGTTGACGAACAGGCGATTGCCGTGCTGCTCGGCCGCCATCGACTCAGTAAAGTCGGTGTCGAACGTCACGTCGCCGACGTGGCTGCCGGTGCGCGGATCGACCTCCGAGACGACCGTCTTCGCCATCTTCGGCTCGGCGTTCTTGCCGCCGGTCACGACGTACATGTGCCGGCTCGACGGATCGTAGAGCATCGAGTCCGCGCCGACGACGAGCGGGATCGAGCCGATGATCCGGTAGCTTGCACCGTCGACGATGCGCGTCATGCCGGTGCCGCTGTCGGTGACGATCAGGCGGTTCACGTCGGGCAGGAAGAGCGGCGCGTGCGGCTGATCGAAGCCCTTGATCGTGCGCAGATGCTTGCCGCTGCCGAGGTCGAACACTTCGAGCGTCGCGCCATCCTCACCGGCGAGGAACAGCCGGCCGCCGGCTACGTCGACCGCGAAGTGATCGAAATCGCCTTTGTAGTCGGGCAATAACGTGCTGCCCGCGAGCCGCAGCGGCGCGCCGGTCGTTGCGGACACACCGGACTCCGGCGCCGCCGCACGGGCGTCGTCCGGCAGCGTCGTACACAGTCCCGCGACCGCGAATGCCGCCAGCGACAGGATCGCGGAAATTCGCAAACGCATGTTCAATCTCCTGAAAGGGGGCGATCGACAAAAAAAGCGCCCAGCCAGTCGTGCCGGGGAAGGCGCTTCAAAGAGTCAACGCAGGTTCATACGCCGCTTACTTCGCGGCCTCGAACAGCGTGCCGAAAGTCGGAATCTGCTTGGCGAGCGCATCGCGCAGGTGCGTCGACGCGAGGAAGAACTGCGTCTCGGTCTTCGTGTGCGCGGCGTCGTTCTTGTACGCGAGCACGATCTCGCCGACGTTATTGCCCTTCGCGTCACGCAGCGGCAGCATCATGACGAACTTCTGGACGGTATCGTTCGGGCGGTGCCAGCGCGGATCGACAATCGTGATGCCCTTCTTCGAGATGTCGATGTCATCCGGATCGTCTGCGTTGCCGATGCGGTCGTGGTAAGACCCGGCGAACATCGTGTACCCATCCGTCATGCCCGGCGGCGTGCCGTGGAACGTCACGCTGAGCAGCTCGGGGTGCTGCGCCATGATCTGGTCGGACAGTTTCTGCGCGAAGATCTTTTCGCTCGGCGGCGTCCAGTTCTTCGGGTGCGCTTCAGGGACGGCGGGCGCGGCAGGCGCGGCATCGGCCGCGTACACCGCGGATGCCGACATTACGCCGAACATCGCGATGAGCAGGGTTTGGGTCAGGGTCTTCATGTCTCTCCTCTGTTTGTCATACGAGCGTGATGAAAGCAGGTGCGAGTCGAGTGTAGGATCGCCACCTTGAACGAGCGTGAACGTCATCTGAATGCGAATTCAGCTTGCGACGGCACGCCCGCCCGCGTTGTTGCGTATTCAACTCGCCTGATCGAGCTTCGCGAGCTCTTCCTTCACGACGGCCGGGGTCAGCGGAATGTAGACGCCTTCCTTCGCGACCACGTCCTGGCCCTGCTTGCTCAGCACGAGCTTCAGGAACTCCTTGATCTTCGGCTGCAGCGGCTCGCCGGGCTTCTTGTTCACGAAGATGTACACATAGCGCGACAGCGGATACTGGTGCGTGTAGACGGACTGCACCGTCGGCAGTACGAACGGCTGGCCGTCGGTTGTGGCGAGCGGCACGACCCTCACGTTCGGCCTGACGTTCGCGAGCAGCGCGTAAGTGAGTCCGCCCGGATGCGTCGCCATGTCCTCGGCGGCGACCGTGAACGCGTGCGTGAAGCCTTTGCCCTTCACGAACTGGATGTTGTCCTTGTAATCGCCGCCTTCGAGCACGTTGAGTTTCAGGTAGTACTCGATGCCGTTGACCGGTTTCAGGCCGTACAGGTGAATCGGCCGGTTGGCCCAGTCGCCGCCGAGCCCCAGATCGCCCCACGTGCTGATGTCGGCGTGTCCACGATTGCGCGTCTTCGAATAGATCGCGTCGAGTTGCGCGAGCGTTAGCCCTTTGATCGGATTGTCCTTGTCGACGATCACGACCGACGCAGCGGTCTTGCCGAGCGAGCCGACGCTACCCGTCGCCACGCGGATCGCGAGCGGTTTGTAGCCATACTTGTCGACGAACGCCTTTTCCTCCGCCGGCAGCAACTCACGTCCGACAGGCGCCAGATCCGCCGTTCCCGCGGTGAGCGCCGGGCCACCCGAGCCGGACGCACGCGCTTCCATCGTCACGCTCAGGCGCGGATACGCCTCGCGGAATTCCTTGATCCAGCCGAGCGTGATCTCGTCCATCACGTCCGCGCCGACGATGTTCAGTTCCTCTTCGGGATGCACGTCGACCGGGCCCGGCTGCCAGCTCGGAGTGGACGGGTCGACATTCAGGTGATGCTCGACCGTTGCATATTTCAGCGCGAACGCGGATGGCGACACCAGTGTGCCGAGCGCCGCGATGCCGATCATCGCGGCGGTCGAGGCCGCGGCGTACTTGCGCAAAACGCGCATCTCCTTCTGTTGCTTCATGGACGTCTCCTGATTCGTATCGTCGTTGTCGATCGGGTGGCCGCGCATGCAGGCCCGACGGCGGGGGTGGAGCCGGTGCATACCGTGCTCGATGAGCTCGCCTGTCAACATCGTCGTCCACGAAGTTAAAGCCGACCTGAAGTTCGTCTGAATGAAAATTCAGGAATGCGCCGGCGAAGCTCAGTGTGCCGGCTGGAACAGCGCGGACAGCGACGGTGTGCGGGCAGCGAGCTCATCGCGCACGCGCTCGGCCTGCTGCACGATCACGTCGCGGTCGCCGCCGGGCGCGTAATGGAACGTCGAGCCGATCACGCCGACGGTCTGGCCAGCGGCGTCGCGCATCGGCAGCTCGACCGACAGGTCGCCGGTCTTCGTGACCTCGACGCGCGGCTTGCCGCTGCTGAGCACGGCCAGGTCGTCCGCGTCGGCCGGCTTGCCTATGCGGCCAATATTCGACGCGATGATCACGTTTTCCGCGCCGGCGGGCGGCGTGACGTGAAGCGCGAGAATCGTCAACTCGGGATGCGCGGCGAGCGTGGCGTCGACGAGTTGCTGCGCGTAGGGCGCAGCCTGCATCTCGGCGCGCGCCGACAGCGCGAGTGCGAGCAACAGCGCCGCGGCCGCGGCTCTGGATGAGCGGTGCATGGGGAAACTCCTGAAAGGTGCCGCCCGCAAACGACACAGGCGAGCGGGCGGCACGGGATACGGCGGAAGGGAGGCGGCGAAACGTCAGGGGTTCAGCAGCGCGCGGGAGCTATCCACTTGCTGCGCGCGCAGCGGCATGTACATCCCGTGATCGAGCACGGCCTGCTGGCCCTGCTTGCTGAGCACGTAGCGCAGAAACTCGGCAATCGCGGGATCGAGCGGCTTGCCGGGCGCCTTGTTGGTGTTGAAGTAGATCAGGCGGCTTAGCGGGTATGTGGCGCGCGCGACGTTTTCGTAGGTCGGTGCGACGAACGGGGCGTTGTCCGACACAGCGAGCGGCAGCATCTTCACCGGTGCGTCGATGTACGCGATGCCGGAGTAGCCAATGCCGTAGCGATCGTCGGCGACGTCCTTCGCGAGCGGGAACACCAGCTTGTCGTAATGGATGTCGTCGCGCCACTCGCCGCGCTGGCCGTCGGTGCTCAGCGCGCGTTGCCGGACGAACTCCTCGAACCCGTTCCACGGCTTGATCGCGTAGACGTGCACGGGCTTGTCCGCCCAATCGCCGGTCAGCCCGAGATCGCCCCAGGTTTTGATCGGCTTGCCGCCGCGCAGGTGCGTGCGCGAGAACAGCGCGTCGATCTGCTGATACGTCAGCTTCTCGATCGGGTTGTCCTTATTGACGAAGAAGCCGACTGCGTCGAGGAAGCCGAAATGCCGGTACGAGCCACCGGAGACCGGCACGCTGAGCGGGTCGTAGCCAAACTTGGCCTTGAAGTCGGTGATGTCGGTCGGCTTCAGCTCGCGCGACACAAACACGAAGTCGAGCTTCTGCTTGACCAGCTCTTTCGCGCCGAGGCTGCCCGCGTACGGCGGCGCAATGTGAATGTCGACGTTTGGATAGTACTTCTTGAAGCCTTCGATCCAGCGTTGAGCGAGAAACGGCAGCACGTCGGAGGTTGCGCCCGCGAACGAGCCGGACAGCTTGAGGTCGGTGCGCGGCTGATAGTCGGGCAATGCGGCGTCGAGGCGCGGCTGCAGGATTTCCGGCTCGGGCAGCGCGCGTCCGGACTTCTCGCCTTCGTCGGCCTGCTCCTTGGTTTGCGGCGCGACTGTTTTCAGTGCAGGCACGACCCATTCGACCATCGGCGGCGCCGTGGTGCCCTGGGCGTCCGCGCATTCGGCGTTCACCGCCCATGACGCGGCAGTCGAAGCGGCTGCGGCAATGGCCAGATAGCGCAGATGGCGGGCCGGGCCGGACGTGGGCGCCGCGAAACAGGGTTCGTTTCGATTCACGAGATATCTCCTCCTTTTTTTGAATGCGTGCGTTTTACGGACCGCTTCGATGTGTGGTCGGCTGCGCCAATAGGCCAATTGTGAACGTAGTGCCGACCGGCGCGAAATCAGGCAAACCAGGGAGCGAGCCGATGCGATATCACGATAGTGCCGTTGAATGAACGCAGTCTGAAGAGATCCTGAAAATGCGTTCATGCAATGCCGGGCCGAGGATGAACGAAATTTCAGCATCGGTTCAGGTTCGCTTCAGCGTGCCGCCGTACCGTTGGGACGGTCTTTATCACGCTGGAGATACCCTTGGTCGCTTTCGGCTTTTCCTCGTGGCGCGCCCGGCCGCTCGCGCGTGCGTTGCGCCCATTTTCGTTTCATGCACACGGCTCACGGCCGGCGCTCCGGCGTGGTGCCGCAGCCGGTCTCGCACTGGCCGCCTGTCTGGTGCTCGCGGCGCCGTGCGCGGCGTTCGCGGCTGATCCCGGCGCCGGCCTGCCCGCCTACCGGCCCGACACAAATCTGAGCGGGACGCTGAACTGCATCGGCGACGATGCAATGGGGCCGCTACTCGACGCCTGGCTGGCGGCTTTCGAACGATACCAGCCAGGCATACGCCGCGGACCGAACTGGCGTCACGCGGGCAGCGCAACCGCTTTCGGCGGGCTGATGTTCGGCGATGCCGACATCGCACCACTCGCCCGAGAGCCTTTGCCCACGGAGCTGCAGCCATACGCCCATCAGTTCGCGGGCGACATGATGAAGTCGCCGCTGCTCGTGCGCGTCGCGGATCGCGACGGTCAGCCCGCGTATCTCGCGGTGAACCGGCGCCCCGGCGCGCCACTGCCGCCGAAGATCAAGGCGTTTCTGGAATTCGCGCTGAGCGGGGAAGGGCAGTCGATCGTCTCGGCGCAGCCGCATTACACACCGCTCACCGCTGATGATGCGGCTCGCGAACGCGCGAAGCTCGACGGCTTCCTGCCGCCACTGGATGCGGCGCTGTCCGACTATCGTCCGGTGGCCGGCTTGCACGGCGCGATCGACAGCATCGGCAGCGACGGCATGAAGTCGCTGATGGACACGTGGATCGGTGCATTCGAGCACGTGCAGCCGGGCGTGCAAAAGGGTGACCGATGGGAGCATCTCGGCACGCTGAACGGTTTTCACGCGCTGATCGATGGGGATGCCGAGATCGCGCCGATGGGCCGCGAACTGTGGCCGGACGAGCGGGCGGCGTACACGCAGGTCCGTCACGGTGCCGAGCCGCTCGAAATCCGCGTCGCGCGCGGCGGATTCAACACACCGCAGCGCACGACGGCGCAGGCGGTCTTCGTGCACCCGGACAATCCGCTCACCGGCATCACGTTGACGCAGCTCGCGTCGATCCTGCAACGCAACCCCGGCATTACGCGCTGGGGGCAGCTCGGCCTGACCGGCGCGTGGGCTGACCGTCCGATCACGATCTACATGCCGCCGCACGTCGCGCCCAACGCGATGTCGATGCAGATCATGGTGCTCGGGGGCGGACCGTGGAACGCCGCCGTGCAGGAGGGCTCGATCGACGATACGGCGCGCGCGATTGCCCGCGATTCCGGAGCGATCGGTTTCGGCGGGCTCGAGGAAGGCGGCCCCGGCCTGAAGACTCTCGAGGTGGCGCGACGCGCAGGCGAGCCGTTCTACACGCTCGATGCGCAGAACGCGTCGAGCGGCCGCTATCCGCTGACGCGCTACATGTACATCCGCATCAACCGTCCGCTGAGCGCGCCGGTGAAGGCGTTCCTGCGCTACATCCTGAGCCGCGAGGGCCAGGAGCCGGTGCGCTATTCGGCTTATTTTCCGCTGACCGCGGCCGAGGCGCGCGAGGAGGTGGCGAAATTCAGGTAGCCGCCGTGCGAGTCCGTTCCGGCGATCCCTGAATGGACATTCATTTTCAGTTCAGCCTGATTTTAAGGTTGCTCCGTATAACTGACATCAGTCCGTGAGTCCGCACATGCAGATCCGGAACACGGCGCGGCCGCCGCATCGAGCGCGGCACGCGACCCATATCGACACTGAGGAGAACATCTGATGAAACAGACAATCGTGCGCCTTGCCGTTGGCGCGCTGGCGCTTGGCGCCCTAGTCCCGGCCGTTCACGCCGATGAGAAGCTCACGCTGATCGTCGGCGGCATGGAGAAGCAGATCTATCTACCGGCCAAGCTTGCCGAGCGTCTCGGTTATTTCAAGGAACAGGGTCTCGATGTCGAGCTCGTCAACGAGGCGGCCGGCGTCGATGCCGAGAACGAACTCGTCGCCGGAACGGTGCAAGGCGTTGTCGGCTTCTACGATCACACGATCGACCTGCAGGCGAAAGGCAAGTACATCGAGTCCGTCGTGCAGTTTAGCCACACGCCGGGCGAAGTCGAGCTGATCTCGACGAGGCTGGCCAGCAAGGTCAAATCTCCAGCGGACTTTCGCGGGCTGACGCTCGGTGTCACCGGGCTCGGCTCGTCGACGAACTTCCTCACGCAGTATCTGGGCGTGTCGCATGGAGTGCAGACGTCGGAGATGACGTCGCTCGCGGTCGGCGCCGGCAACACGTTCATCGCCGCCATCAAGCAGGGCAAGATCGACGGTGGCATGACGACCGAGCCGACCGTCTCGCGCCTCGTCAACGGCGGCGACGCGAAGGTGCTGATCGATCTGCGCTCGCCGGAAAGCACGCAGAAATGGCTCGGCGGACTCTATCCGGCGGCGAGCCTCTACATGCAGAACGACTGGGTGCAATCGCACAAGGCGACGGTCCAGAAGCTCACGAATGCATTCGTCAAGACGCTGCACTACATCAACACGCATAGCGCCGACGAGATCACCGCGCAGATGCCCGCCGACTACTACGCGGGCGATCGCACCGCGTACGTGAAGGCGCTCGCCGGCGGCAAGGTCACGTTTATCCCCGATGGCCGCATGCCGGAGTCGGGTCCGCCGACGGTGCTCAAGGTCCTGTCATCGTTCGACAAAGCGGTGTCGGGCCACAAGATCGACCTGTCGAAGACCTACACGACCGAGTTCGTCAGCGCCGCGCAGGTCAAGTAACCGCGCCCGCCGCGATGGTCCGCCGCCGGACCGTCGCGGGCGCTTCTTCGATTTCAATCTGGCCCATTCAGGCCGATTCTGGCCCATTCAGGCTATAGGCAGGCAATCCAATGACAGCCCCCAAGGTAACCGCGCTGCACACCGCCGCCGGCAACGACGTGCCGGCGATCGAGCTCGATCGTGTCAGCCGCCGCTTCGTCAGCCCGGAAGGCAAGGCGATCATGGCGCTGCGCAACTTCAGCATGACTGTCGCGAAGGGCGAGTTCTGCGCCGTCGTCGGCCCAACCGGCTGCGGCAAATCCACGACGCTGAGCCTCATCACCGGTCTTGCGAAGCCCAGTGCCGGTAACGTCCGCATCTGGGGCAATCCGGTGAGTGGCATCGATCCGCGCATCGGCTTCGTGTTCCAGGCCGACGCGGTATTTCCGTGGAAGAGCGTGCTCGACAACGTCGCGGCCGGTCCGCTGTATCGCGGCGAGAACAAGTCGGCGGCGCGCGACCGCGCGATGGAATGGATTCGCCGCGTTGGCCTCGTGCGCTTCGAGCATCACTATCCGCACCAGCTCTCGGGCGGCATGCGCAAGCGCGTCGCGCTCGCGCAGACCTTCATCAACGAGCCCGAGATCCTGCTGATGGACGAGCCGTTCTCCGCCCTCGACGTGCAGACACGCACGCTGATGCAGGACGAGCTGCTGCACTTGTGGAGCGCGAACGGCGCGTCGGTGGTGTTCGTCACGCACGACATCGAGGAGGCGATCGCGCTGGCCGACAAGGTGTTCGTGCTGACCGCAGGGCCCGCGACCGTCAAGACGTCTTATGAGATCGATCTGGCGCGCCCGCGCGATGTCGGGGAAGCGCGCTATTCCCCCCGCTTTATCGAATTGTCGCGTCAGATCTGGAACGATCTTCGCGACGAGGTCCACATCTGAGCGCTTCGCGGCGCGTTGAGGAACAGCATGAATACACCGATGACAGGAACCGCCCCGCACGAAGCCGAGATGCGTCAACTCGAAACGCGGGCTCAGGAGAGCATGCGCCGGCGCAAGATGCTGGTGCACACGTTGCAAGTCGCCGTGCTGGTCGTGACGCTCGGCGGGTGGGAGCTAGGCGGCCGGCTCGGCTGGATCGACCCATTCTTTTTCTCGACGCCTTCGCTGATCGCCGCGCAGATCTGGCAGTGGCTGACCGAGGGCACGTCGCAAGGGCCGCTGTGGGTGCAGGTGCTGGTGACGCTCGAAGAGACCTCGCTCGGCTTCCTGATCGGCGCGGTGGGCGGCGTGGTGGCCGGGATCGCGCTCGGTCGGAACAAGCTGCTCGCGGACGTGTTCAGCATCTACATCAAGATCGCGAACTCGATTCCGCGCGTGGTGCTCGGCTCGGTGTTCATCATCGCGCTCGGGCTCGGCATGGCGTCGAAGGTCGCGCTGGCTGTCGTGATGGTGTTTTTCGTGGTGTTCGCGAATGCGTTCCAGGGCGTGCGCGAGGCGGATCGTAACCTGATCGCGAACGCGCACATCCTCGGCGCGACGAATCGCGACGTGACGCTGACGGTCGTCTTGCCGGCCGCGATGAGCTGGATTCTCGCGAGCCTGCACGTGAGCTTCGGCTTTGCGCTCGTCGGCGCGGTGGTCGGCGAGTTTCTCGGTTCGAAGCAGGGCATCGGCCTCCTGATCTCGACCGCGCAAGGCGCGTTCAACGCCGCCGGTGTGTTCGCCGCGATGATCGTGCTCGCTGTCGTCGCGCTCGGCGCCGAGTTCATCCTCACGCAAATCGAGAACAAGCTGCTGAAGTGGCGCCCGCCGCAGTTCTCCGACGCAGGTCACTGACCCCCTCTCCATCCCGCCGGTCTGTGAGTCTCACGGACCGGCGCGGCGCGCGGTGCATGGTTCAACTTCCGATCAGGAGTATCGGCTTCATGTTATTCACCCGTCATTCGACGCCGCGGCAACCGGCCGCACGGCGCAGGCCGCGTCGCGTCCGGATTATTCATGCAATGCTCGCGCTCGGCGCTTGCGTTGCCTCTCATAGCGCGCTCGCTGGCCCGCCTTTCCAGACCGACGACCCCGAGCCGATCGAGCGAGGGCACTTCGAAATCGATGCCGCCGCGATCGGCACCGTACGCGAGGGTAGCCACAGCGGGATGCTGCCGGGCCTCGAGGTCAACTATGGATTGCTGGACAATCTGGAGATCGGCACGAAGTTCGGCATGGCGTTCATGCACGAGTCGGGCAACCCGACCCGATACGGTTTCGGCGATATCGACCTCGGCGCGAAATATCGCTTCATTACCGAGGACGAAGCGGGCTGGCGTCCGCAGGTCGCGTTCTCGCCGGGCGTGACGCTGCCGACCGGCAACGATCACCGTGACCTTGGCGCTGGACATATGCAGGCGCTGCTGCCGCTGTGGATGCAGAAGTCGCTCGGCGACTGGACGACGTACGGTGGTGGCGGCTACGTCGTCAACCGTCACGCGGGACAGAAGGGCTACTGGATCGCCGGCTGGGCCGTGCTGCGCAAGTTCGGCGACAAGCTCGAACTCGGCGGCGAACTGTTCTACACGGGCGCGGCGACCGCGGTCGATCCTTCCGCACTTGGCTTCAACCTGGGCGGCAGCTACGGGTTGAGCGAGCACGACCGGATCCTGTTCTCCGTCGGGCGCGGCATCACGCACGTCAACGACACCAATCGCTTTTCCTATTACGTCGGCTATCAGCGCGACCTCTGATGCGCGTCCCGGATGTGCGTCCCGGATGTGCGTCCCTGAGCCGCGCTCAGGCAGCGTCGGTCAAATGCGGGGTGCCGAACGGCACGCTGCCGGCATCGTCGGAAGACGTTGTTGCCGGAATCTCGAACACCATCGACAGCCCGTGGCCGCCGGGGCCGGCTTCTGCGAAGATGCGGCCGCCGTGCAGCGCGACGATGCTGCGGCAGATCGCAAGGCCGAGGCCGCTGCCCTTGTCTTCGTTGCCCGGGCGGTTGATGCGCACGAAGCGCTCGAAAATCCGCTCGCGCTGCTCGGCCGGCACGCCGGGGCCCTCGTCCTCGACACGCACTTGCCAGCAGCGATTGACCAGCGTGGAGCGCACAGCCACGCGGCTGCCCGGCGGCGATGCGGACAGCGCATTGCTGAGCAGGTTGAGCAGCACCTGGCGGATCCACTTCGGCTCGATCGCAACCTGCCCCGCGCCGTGGTGCGTCAGGTTAAAGCGCTGCTCGCGATACTCGGCGAGCACGTGCGCGTCCTGCGCGAAGCTCTGCAGGAACGGTTCGGGATCCTGCTGCCGCAGATCGAGTTTGATCGCGCACGCATCGGCGCGCGACAGGAACAGCAGATCCTCGATGATCCGGTTGAGTTGCGCGAGCTCCTTGATCTGGATCTGCACCGCATGTTCCTGTGCCGGCGTCAGCTGGCCGTCGACGACAAGCTTCTCGGCCTGCAGGCGTACGAGAGTCAGCGGGGTTTTGAGCTCGTGCGAGGCCTCGGCGGTAAACCGGCGGATCTGGGTGAACGACTCTTCGAGGCGGTCGAACATCTGATTGAGCAGGCGCGCGAGATCCGAAATCTCGTCCCGCGCGCTCGACACCGGAATGCGTTCGCTCAGATTGTCCGAACGAATGCGGTCGGCCGTGTCCTGAATCAGCCGCAGCGGACGCAGCGCCATGCGACTGAAGCCATAGCCGATCACGCTGCTGACCGCGATCATCACGAGCAGCAGGCCGTAGAACGTGCGCTCGTATCCGCTCATCACCACGCGCACGTGGCGCTTCGACGTTGCGATCACGGCCGTGTACGGGCCGAGCGCGAACTTGCCGGCGCGCAGTTCGTCGAGGCCCGCGAGATTGACGTTGAACTCCTGATTGCGGGAAGGCGGAATCATGTCGAACCCGCGCAGCCCGGGCGAGCGATAGACGATCGTGCCGCCGGGGCCGTAGATCTCCGTGAAGAACAGTTCGAGATCGTTGCGCGTCATGGCCTGCATGCGCTCGCGCAGCGCCGCCTCCGGCGGCGTTGGACCGAGCGCGGCGACATTCGCGCGGATCTGCTCGAATTCCGAATGGATGACCAGGTCGAGCGCGTGGATCGCGTGATATTCGACGAAATACCGTCCGGTCAGAAACAGTGTCGCGAAGGTGATAGTCGACGCGAGAACGTAGCAGATCGCGAGGCGCGCGCCGATGGATTTCATAGCAGCTGATAGCCGACGCCGCGCACCGTCTTGAACAACGGCTTGCCGAGTGGCGCCTCGAACTTGCCGCGCAGGCGGCTCATGTAGACGTCGAGCAGATTGGTGTCGACGTCGTAATGGGATTCCCAGATCTTCTCCGCGATCAGCGTGCGCGTGAGGATGCGGCCCGGATTCTGCAGGAAGATCTCGAGCAGCGCGAACTCGCGGCTCGTCAGGTCGACCGGTTTGCCGTTCAGGTGAACGGTGCGGCTCAGCAGGTCGAGCTTGATGCCCTGATGCTGGAGCACGGTTTCCTTCACCGACGACTGGCGCCGCAGCAATGAGCGCATGCGCGCGAGCAGCTCTTCGAGGCTGAATGGCTTCGGCAGGTAATCGTCCGCGCCGACGTCGAGTCCCTTGATGCGGTCTTCGACCGCGTCGCGCGCGCTCAGAATCAGCACCGGCTCGTTGAAGCCGGCCCCGCGCCACTCGCGCAGCAGGTCGAGACCGTCGCCGTCGGGCAGGCCGAGGTCGAGCACGATCACGTCGTAGCTCGATTCGCACAGCGCTTCGCGTGCCTGCGCGCAGCTTTCGACCCACGTCACGGTGTACGCACGTTCGGACAGTGCCTGCTTGAGGAAAAGACCCAGCTTGCGCTGGTCTTCGAGAATCAGGATTTTCATGATGAATCGCCAGTCGACGGTAACTTCAGGCTAGCGCACGCAGATTGACGTGACAAGCGAAGCATCGCGATGAGCCGGGTTTCTCCCGATATTCCTGAATAGAAATTCAGGAAGCGTTCATGCCCGTTTCAGGTTCGCGGTGTGTTCGGTCGTATCGGCACCGGATGCGGTTTTCGCAAGCAGATCACGTATTGGGACTTACCCCGACGCAGCCCTAAATTCAGCTTTCATTCAGGTTGACCGACAAAGATGCTGGAAGTAAACCGACATCGCTTAGGCAACCTTATGAAATCGGGTTTTCGTCCTCTCGTGCTGCAGGTCCATCGCTGGTGCGGCTTGACTGTTGGATGCGTGATCCTCCTGATGGCGATCACCGGCGCATCCATCGTCTTCCGTCCCGGTCTCGAGCCCGTGCTCGAGCGCGATCTGCTGACGGTGCCGACCTGTACCGGGCGCGTGCCGCTCGACACGCTAGTTGGCAACGCCACGCGCGTCCGTCCGGCTGCGATGCTCGATTACATCCGGCTCGTCGCCGGCAAAGAGGACGAGCCGCGCATGCCCGCAGCAATGGTGCGTTTCAACGATCAGCATTCGGTCTATCTCAATCCCTGTACAGGCGCGGTGCTGGGCGAGCGCTCGCGCTATGGCGGCCTGCTTGGCACGATCGAGCAGATTCATCGCTTTCGTTTCATGAAGCACGGCAGCCTGATCACCGGCACGAGCGCGATGTCGTTCGGATTGCTGCTGATCATTGGCGGTGTCGTCCTCTGGTGGCCACGCACGCGTCGCGGCTGGCGGTACGCGGTTACGCTCGGCGCCGGTACGCGGAGCCCCGCGTTCATGTTTCGCCTGCATCGAACGGTCGGCGCGTATGCGAGCGCGGTCCTGTTGTCGATGGTGCTGACCGGATTGCCATGGGCGTTCGACTGGTATGCGCACGGCCTCTATGCGATCGCCGGCTCCCCGACGCCCGCGAAGGCCCCGCTGTCCGCGGCTCCGGTGGAAGGCGCACAACGCTTGCCGCTCGAGACGCTCTGGCGCACCGCGCAGTTGCTGTCGCCCGACCCGCAGGATGCGCTGATGCACATCCCGGAGAAACTGCGCGACCCGGTCGAGATGTATTTGATCGATCGCTACGCGCCACATCCGAATGCACGCACGATGCTGTACCTCGACGCCTATACGGGCAACGTGCTGCGCTTCGAGCCGTATTCGACGAGCAGTGCCGGACACAAGCTGTACTTCTGGGCGCTGTCGTGGCATACCGGCGCGGTCGGTGGCGTGTTCGGGCAATTGCTGCTGCTGTGCGGCGCACTGTCGGTACCGGTGCTCGCTTATACCGGTATCCGCAACTTCCTGCGCCGCATTCGCGGCACGGTATCCGGCGACGGCCGGCTGACGGTGCGGGTAGCGAAGAAGACGATCGAAGCCGACGGCGTGTGCGCGTTCGAGCTGGTCGATCCGGCCGGACGAAAATTGCCGCTGTTCGCCGCCGGCGCGCATATCGACGTGTTTCTCGGCGACGGGCTCGTGCGTCAGTATTCGCTGTGCAACGATCCGTGCGAGCGACGGCGCTACCTGATCGCCGTGCTGCGGCTCAACGGATCGCGCGGCGGATCGACGGCGATGCACGATCGCGTTCGCGAAGGCGACCTGCTCGACATCGGCGTGCCGCGCAATCACTTCACGCTGGACGAATCGGCGCCGCGCTCGCTGCTGCTCGCGGGTGGCATCGGCATCACGCCGATTCTCGGCATGGCGGAGCGCCTCGCGCGGCGCGGCGCCGACTTCGAGATGCATTACTGCGCACGCTCGCGGCCCCGCGCCGCGTTCCTGGACCGGCTCGCGCGTGCGCCGTTCGCCAATCGCGTGCAGTGCCACTTCAGCGACGGCCCCGTCGAGCAGCGCTTCGACATCGAGCGTGTGCTCAACAGCCAGTCGCCGATCACGCATCTGTATGTCTGCGGACCCGCCGGCTTCATCGACGCGACGATGTTCGCGGCGCGGCGGCGCGGCTGGCCGGAGCGGCAACTGCACTGCGAGCGCTTCGCCGCGCGTGCGGGCAAGCTGGCGGCCGCGCGTGCGTTCGATGTCCAGCTCGCGAGCACGGGCCGGATCTACCGGATCGCGGAGCACAAGACCATCACCGCATCGCTGGCCGAATACGGCATCCGGATCCCGACGTCGTGCGAGCAGGGTTTCTGCGGAACCTGCGTGACGCGCGTGATCGACGGCGACGTCGAGCACCTCGACTGCGTGCTGACGGCCGGGCAGCGCGAGGACGACGGACATTTCACGCCCTGCTGCTCGAGAGCGAAGGGCGATTTGCTGGTGCTGGACATCTGAACGGGCGGCGGGCGCCGGCGTGGCGCCCGTGCGGATCCGACGCGAGGCTTGACCGGAACGATTTGGATATCGACATTACAAGTAACGTGGAGGAGACAGTGATAAAAAGGACGATGGTGGCGATGGCCGTCTTGGCCGTGTTTTCACCCGCGCTGTACGCGCAGGCGGACAACGCTCCGCAGGGGGGGGCGCAGGCTGAACAGCCAGGGCAGTCGAAGACATACGCGCAGCAGCTGGTCGACCGCACGACGGCACGGCACCCGGAGCTCGTCGAGCTCGATCTTCACATGCGACCGCCCGGCAGCACCACAAGCGTCATCGTCGCCGCGAAATCGGCGAAGCGGATCGGCGCGAAGTCGGACCCGGACGATCTCGCGGTCGTCAAGACCGATACGCCCTTCATCGAAATCAACAAGCGCGCCGATCAGAACGTCGAGGTGCATTTGCCGCTGCTCGACGTGACGCGCAAGGTGATCGGCGAAGTCGAGATGTCGTTTCCGTATCCGCCGGGATCGAGCATGGATAAGGACGCGCTGATCAGCGCGGGCGCGCTGATTCGCGACGAACTGAGCCGGCAGATCCGCTACGCCAGTGAAATGTTCGACCCGGTGCTCGCCGATACCGGCATCCCGGCGAATCCGTATGCGCAGAACCTCGTCGACGACGTGATTAGCAAACGCCGGGACGTGATGGTGCTCGCGATGCACGCCGCGCGCCCGGGCACGAGCGGCGACTATCCGATCGTCGCGTCGAACATCGGACGCATCGGCAAGCCCGCCGACGCGGACGACCTGGCTGTGATCGAATCGGGCAAGCCGCATGTCGAAGTCGGCCATGACGGCGATCGCCTGGAAGTGGAGCTGCCGCTGCAGGATGCGGCAGGGGCGACCGTCGGCGCGCTCGGCGT
>DASVNP010000228.1:0-19794 GCA_036383775.1 Paraburkholderia sp.
GGACCGCGGGCCATGAGGTTGAATGCCTTGTCGAAATGCTCGGGCGTGATCGTGTCGATCGAAGCCTGCTCCGTATAGCCGGCGTTCGACACGACGATGTCGACGGCACCTTTTTCGTTCTTGACGATTGCGGCGACACGGTCGAGATCGTCGAGATTTGCGGCGTCGGCCTGGATCGCCGTGACGTTGCGCCCAATCAGGCTGGCGGCTTCGTCGAGCTGTGCCTGGCGGCGGCCGAAGATAAACACGTGGGCGCCTTCGGCGACAAACCGCCGGGCGATCGCCAGACCGATGCCGGTCGTTCCGCCGCTAATAACGGCAATCTTTCCTGCGAGGGTGGACATGAGAACCTTCTGTCTGTTCGTGAATGACAGACCGATGGTAATTGCCACCTGTGCGAATGATAATCGGCGGAATTTTCATAAGATCCATTCCCGACGAGAATAGATCGTGGAACCTGGTGCAGGGGAAACGGAAGTCGTGAGACCATCCGGACTCGGACGGTCGTCGCCTTTGCTGCAAGTGCAGCGGTCATTCGCCTCATGACCTCACTTACGAGCCGATCACCGCCCGTTGAGTCCTTTTGGGGGGCGTGGACCGTCTACTTCGCGTGGTCGAACGCCCGCTCCGAGAACCGCTCGATCCAGACTGCCAGGCGGTCGGCTGCAAAACTGGCAGCGCGTGTGCCCGCGCGGCAGACGATGGTGTCACCTTCGCGCAAGCACTGAAGAGCGCCGCCGGCTTCTTCCAGCCAAAGCAGGCAGGCCAGCCAGGCAGCGTGCTCGGCCGAGACGGCCTGACCGACCGGCCGGGTGAGGAATTCGTTCAGCGTGGCGGGCGTTGTCCAGATCAGCGCATCGCCGCCGCCGCTTACTGAGGAGCCGAGGACTTCAGTGAAGACCTGCAGCGCATCGGCCGCGCTGCGCCCCGCATTCCGCGCGCGCAACTCCATCAGGCGCGTGCTGACCGCGTGGCCGAAGCTGCCGCTGCATTCGCTTTCGGCGCGCACAAGGTCGGCGTAGTCCATACGCTGCCAGTCCGGCTCCACATTGCGCGTGCCGGCCAGTTCGTTGCCGACCAGCCAGGTTTCCACCGGCTGGAAGCGGCCTGGGCCGATCAGGCTGGCGCACAGCGTATGCACGATGCCGATGCGGGTGGCCACGGTCTGCGTCTGCAGCACGCCCAGTTTCTCGCGCACGAGCTGGTCGCGCTCCTTGCGCAGTCCCGACAGCTCAAGCGCCTGCTTCATCTCCATGCGCAGCGCGGCGATGTCCCACGGCTTCTTGATGTAGCGATGTATCTGGCCCTGATTGACGGCCTCGACCGTCTGGTCCAGCTCCGAATAGGCCGTCGTCAGGATCCGGACGATGTGGGGATAGCGCTCGCGTGCATAGCGCAGAAGTTCGTTGCCATGTTCGCCCGGCATGCGCTGGTCGGACACCAGCACGGCCAGGCTGGCGGCGTGGGCATCCAGCATTGCCTTGCCGTCCTCGACGGAGGCGCCCGTCACCACCGGCGCGATCGCGCCGATGGCGCGCTCGAAGTATTTGACCGCGGTGGCTTCGTCATCAACGAACAGAATCGCCGGGGGCGGCGTCTGGTTGGCAAGCGTGTCGCTCATTGGTAACTCCTGTGCATTCGATTCTTCAAATTTGGTCGCGCGAGCGTCACGGTCGTGCCGGCGCCGGGCGCGGATGCAATCCTGATACTCCCGCCGAAGGACTGCACGACGCGGTTGCAGAAAATCATGCCGAAGCCGCCAACGCCGGCGTGCGCGATAACCGGGGCGGCCAGCAACCGCTGCATCACTTCGGGCGCAATGCCTGGGCCGCGGTCGCGGATGCCAGCACCTCGCGGACCGTGCCTACGCCCAACGGCTTCTCCAGGATTCGAAACACCTCGTCAGGATTGACCGCTCCCCGCAGCGCGTCCTTGTCCACGTAGGCTGTCACCAGAATCCGCACGATATGCGGATACTCCTGCGAAACTTGCCGCAGCAGCTCGCCGCCGTGCCGGCCCGGCATGCGGAAGTCGGTCACGAGGATCGCCACCCGTGCACCTTCGCGGCGCAGGATCGACACGGCCTCGTCCGCGTCGCTGGCGAGCAGCACCTCATAGCCGTTGCCGGCCGAGCGCGCAAAGTACTTGCGCGCCAATTCCTCATCATCGACATAGACAACAGTCGGCCGCGCTTGCTGGGTCTCGCTCATTTCAATCTCAATCTAAATCTCACTCGACACGCGGCAGATCGAAGTTGAACGCGGTCCACTCGCCCAACTGGCTTTCCGCAAACAGCGTGCCGCCGTGCCGCTCCACCACCGCATAGCTGATGGACAGGCCAAGGCCGAGGCCTTGGCCGACGTCGCGGGTAGTGAAGAACGGTTCGAACACACGCGCCAGATTTTCCTCGGCAATCCCCGGCCCGTTGTCGTGCACGTTCACGTGCAGCCGGTCGTCGCGCCATCGCGCCGAGACATGAACGTGCGGCGATGCGGTGGCGTCCTTGTGCATAGCCAGAGCCGCATTCGAAAACAGGTTGATGAGCACGCCGATAATGGCGGCTTCGTCGCCCAGCACGAGGGTGTCGCCGGGCAGATCGCGCGTGACCGTCACGCCGCGCAGCTCATGTGCGCTCAGCCGGATCGACGAGTCAAGCGCCTTCTCGAACAGGAACGGCACTTCGTCCGCCGCCGCGCCGGGCTTGCGGTAGGCAAAGGTTTTCAGGTCCGACACGATATGCTGGATGCGGTGCATGCCCTGCTTGACGTCCGTCAGGCACTCCTCCAGCGACGGACTGTCCTTGACCTGCGGTTCCTCCATGGCTATTTCGATAGCCATCAGGCAGAAGTTCACCGGGTTGTTGACCTCGTGGAGCAGTCCCGCCGACAACGTACCGATTGCAGCCATCTTCTCCTGCTGCAGCAACTGGCCCTTGATCTGCGCCAGGTTTTCATTGGTGCGGGCGAGCTGATCGTTTTTGTGCGCCACCTCATCCTTCAGCCGGAAAAGCTGGAAACGGCCCTTCTCGTTGAAATAGGTGTAAATGGCGCTGGCCAAAGCGCAGAAGAAGATCAGGATTAGCTGGAACTCAAACTTGCTAGGGTCCTTGATGCCGCCCGGATGTGCCACGCAGGCGAGGTAGTAGAGCGAGACCGTGGCGAGGCCAAATGCCAGCGTCTGCAGGTAGCCGGAGGGGAACAGGATCCCCACCGCAAAGATTGTCAGCATGAGCCCGGCATAGAACAGCGACTGCTCACCCTGCGTGGCAAAAATCATCCAGGAGATCATGATCTGTGGCAGCAGCAGCCAGCAGAACGTGATGACCTGTACGTGGCGTTTGCCTGCTTCCGTGTAAAGCGAGAGCAATGCCACGCCGATGGCCACGCTGGTCAGCATCCGGACGATGGCAAAGTACTTCTGCTCAGCCGGATACACGACGTAGTCCATCGCCATGCCCATCAGCACCAGCACAATCACGGTCACGCCGCCGGCCTTGCTGCACAGCAACCGGTAGTCGCGCAGCTCTTCACGATAGTTCGATTGCAGCCCAACCAGTGATGTCGTCATCTCAGGCTACTTGTTGCTGGCCGATCACCACCTCGGCAAACACATTAACCCCGGTCGGGTCGGTGTACAGACGGGGCTCGCCGCAGTTCTCCGGCATCATTTCGGCCATCTGTGCCTCGTTGCGATAGATCAGGTACCACTCCAGCACGTGCTCCATGCTGAAGCGCTCCGGGTTGTCGGCGTGGACATTGGTGACCAGCAGGCGGCCGCCCAGCCTGGTGCGGCTGGCGAAATGCTGGTTCAGCCGGGCACAGACCTTGTCCGACAGGTAGTCAAACAGGCCCGCGCAATAGACCGCGTCGAACTCGCGCGCGCCCGATGCGTCCGCGTCTATCCGGCGCTTGAGCAGATGGTGGACCGAATCATGCGTGTAGCTGATGGTCATGCGCGTGGCCTTTTGCTGCGCGATGGACCCGAGGCGCTCGCGCGTCCAGTCCAGCGTCTCCTGGCTGAAGTCGAGCAGTTCGAAAGTCAGCCACTCCGGCTCGTCGTATTCATCCATGAAGCGCTGGATTTCCTGAGCGGGGCCGCATCCCACGTTCAGCACCCGGAACGGGCGCTGCGCGGCGCGCGCCTCATTGGCCAGCCGCGTCAGGTAGTCCACCAGCAGGTCGATGCGGTTGCGGTGCGCGCGTGCCACGGCCGTCTGCAGGAAGGCCGCGTTGACGATCTGGAAATACGTGCTCGGGCCCTGGCGGGGATCGTCGAGCATCTGGTTGACCATCTGGTAGTCACCGGCATAGCCCAGTGGCTTCGTGAAGGTGCGGAAGACGAAGGGCGAGCGCAGCAGCAGCGGATGAAGTGCTGCCTGGGCAAAGGCACGGTGTGCCGGCGCCAGTTCTTCGTCGACCCGGCGCGCCTCGCCTTCGAATTCGTCGAAGTAGAACTTGGTCCTTTCCATCAGTGGCGATGCCAGTTCGAGGAAGAAGTCCTCGCGCAGGCTTTTGCCTTCCTTCGGCATGACGTCGGCCAGGTCCGCCTGCTCGACCCAGCGCGACATGTCCGACAGGAAAGCCCGAAGCTGGTTGACCGCGATCTGGTAGTCACGGCGGATCTGGAAACGCTCGGTCCAATCCTGCGCGAACCGGCGGGCTTCTTCCCCCACCGCGCGCGCTTCCAGCGTGCCGCCACTCAGTTCCCGCCACTCGTCGATCAGCGTCACCGAGACAATGGCTGTCAGGCCGGTATTGACCATGCTGATGACGACCGCCTTGCCCGAATAGGCGTGTTCCACGCCCATCTTGACCGACAGATCGCTCAGCACCTCACTGACCTGGACGATCGAGTACGGGTTATAGACCTCCATCACCAGCGACTTGCGCTGGAGATTGATGATCGTGCCCCGCACCTGCTCGCCCTGCGAGTTGCGGAAGCTCACTACCGGATCGATTTGCGTTTTGGAATACACAGTATTGCGGCTAGGTAGGTACCACGAGAGGTGGGCGGCTTCACGGCTTAAGCGAGGCTCGGTGGCCTGATGGGCCTGAAGGCCGGCTTCGGAACGATACGGACCTTTGCGATTGCAGCATTCTACTGATAAAAAAAGAATACTGTGATTCTAGGCGGATTTCGTCGGATGAAACTAGCTATGAGAGCCGCATGCGCTTTATTTTCTGGAGAACTACGATGGACCGGTTTCACGAAGTGAGCGCCTTTATTGCCGTCGTGGAAGCGGGCGGTTTTTCCGCGGCGGCGCGCAGGACCGGCGAGTCGCAATCCGCCATCAGCAAGGCCATCGGCGCTCTCGAGCGGCGCCTCGGCGTCGCGCTATTCAATCGGAGCACCAGGAGCGTGACCCTGACGGATCAGGGGCAGCGGTACTACGATCGAACCAGGCCGCTGGTCGACGAGATGGATGATGCCGACAGCGAAATGACCAGCAGCACGCTCGCTGTCTCCGGTTCGATCCGGATCGCCGTAGCGTCCACGTTTGGCCGCCTGCACGTTCTTCCTCTCATCCCCGACCTGCTGTCGCGCTATCCGGGCCTTCAGGTGGATCTGGTTCTTTCGGACTTCGTACGAAATATGGTGGACGATCGGATCGATCTGGCAATCCGGGTGGGGCAGGTCAGCGAACCTGACGCGGTTGTCAAACGGGTGGCAGGCACCCCGCTTGTGTGCGTCGGCTCGCGCCGCTACTTCGAGCAACGCGGCATCCCCAGCACTCCTGCTGACCTGGTTGATCACAATTGCCTTTTGTATGGCGGCCTGGCCGAGTCGGCGGATTGGCCGTTTGTCGGGCCGGAGGGTCGATTCAGCGTGACCGTGCATGGCAACCTTTCGTCCAACAGTGTCGAGACGATTCGGGCCGGTGTGCTCGCCGGTGTTGGAATTGGTCTCTTTGCGAAGGTCTCGCTTGCCGACGAACTCCGGCATCCGGACGTGATCACGGTGCTCGACGAATTTATCAGCGACGTTAGAGATGTGAGCCTCGTCTGGCCAAAACGCCGGTTTGTGCCGGAACGCGTGCGGCGCGTGACGGAGTTTTTTGCTTCGTCACTGCCGTCACGTCTTCTTTAGGTAATTTAACTAAGCGGAATCAGTAGTCGTACACGTGCTCTGTCACGAGGCCGTTTTTCCCGGCCGCCGCCAGAAAATCGGACAAACCGCGAACCGGCACCAGCAGCGCGACGCGCCGGGAATTGGCGGGCATCGTCAGCGGCTGTTCGAACAGGATGCGACCGCTGCCGGCCGGTAGCGTTGCGTCGTCTTTTACCCATACCGTGACCAGAATATCCGATGTGTTGCCCGCGATATCGGTGAGCCGAATGCCCTGTTGCGCAAGCGCTGTCGCTGCTAGCCTGAAGTCGAAATAGCGGGGCAATGCGAGTAACGCGTGACCGTCCGGCAGGCGTGCCAGCACGCTGACGTGAGCCGGCGCCGACCAGCCATCGGGAAGGTGATCGACGACCACGTCAGTCGTCATCAGGGCGGGGGTATATGCGGCCCGGGTGGCCTTCTCGATCAGCTTTCCGTACACGGCCTTG
Organism: Paraburkholderia sp.; assembly: GCA_036383775.1. GTDB lineage: Bacteria > Pseudomonadota > Gammaproteobacteria > Burkholderiales > Burkholderiaceae > Paraburkholderia. The sequence goes on from DASVNP010000228.1 coordinate 6,555, forward strand.
ATCGCATATTCGGTGGTCAGCGCATAGCGGCGTTCCCATTTGCGCGCGAGCCCAGGCCCCCACATCGGCACATCGCTCCACAGATGACGCAGCCGTGCGCCGAAATCGAACAGGTACCACGGCTCCTGACGGATGAAGTCCACGTACTCCTGCGCCGCCTGGGCGCCAAAGCGATCCTCGTCGGTGAGCCTCTTGCCGCCTAGCAGCCAGCTCGCGCGACCGACGGTATTTTCGTAGAGCGAGCGCAGCACATACTCCACGGTCGTGCTCGATGCGATCACCCAGATCATCACGTGATAACCGGGATTGAGCGGATAGTTGTCGCGCATCTGCTCATGCGTGACGGTCGCGTAACTCGACCAGAGCTGGCCGATCTGATCCAGAAACGGAAAATCATGCGACGGTGCGTGCCGCACGATTCGCGCGTATTCCGCCGGGCTATGGACGAGATACCACTCGGGATACGTCAACAGTGTCTGCTCGGTGCCGCGCCGATCCGCGCTCGGCACGGGGCTTTGGTATGACACTCCCGGTGTTCCGGAAGCCGGGGACGTTTGGGACGCCTCCGCCGCCTGTGCAACTGGCGCTGCGAACACGAGCGCGGTGCTGATGACCAGCAGCGCGTGATGCAACAGTCGCGTCATGCCGCGCCTCCCTGGCGCACGAACGCCAGCAGGATGTTGTCCGACGGATCGCCCTGTTGGGTCAGACGCATGCCGGTATGGCGAAAGCCTGCGGCTTCGACGCGCGCGATCCAGTCGTCCACGCTCGCGAAATGACGCAATTCGGACCGGTTGGTTTCCCAGCTTTCGCCGAGCCCCGCGTTAAACACCGTATGAGCCAGCGACACGAATGCATCCATGGCCGGCGTCGTCACGTCGTGATCGCGAACCACGAAATAGCCGCCGGGCCGGACGATTCGCGCGATCGAGTCGAGAAACGGCGCAAGCTTCTCCGGTGCCATGTGGTGCAAGCCGACAAAGCAACTCACGAGATCGGCGCTGGCGGCAGGCAGCGCGATGGGCGCATAGTCGTTCAACGGCTGGAACTCGCCGATCGAGCCGAGCTGTCCGCGCTCGACGATATCGACCGGGCTCATGCCCGGCTGCACGTCGTGCACGAGGGTCACCTTGCCTTTGAGGTGCAGATATTTTTTCATGGCCCGAACGTAGCGCCCTGTCGTGCCAATCTCCACATAGTCCTGCAACGGCGCGTCGCCCAATAGCGTGGCGGTCTGGCGGCCCATTTCAGCCTTTTGCATCGACAGTGACGGCAGCGCGTGCGTGAGCATGGCAAGGTGCGGGGTGATCGATTGCAGCCCCGCCTGGATCGCGCGATAGATGTGCTCGTCGCCCGTATGTTCGGCCGTCGACGTCTTGATCAACGTATGCAAACGGTCTTCGGGCAGCACGTTGAAAATGTTCTGCAGGAACGTGTAGAAACGATCGGCTTCGCGCTCGCTGTGATAGATCGTTTCGAACAGGGTGCCGTCGCGGTCCGCCTGGTTCGCCGCCATGGCAGCCATGGCCGGCGAGGAGTCAGGTGTCGCGGCGGCTGGCACACGCGCCGCTTCAGGTGCACTGAGTTCAGGCGCATAGTAGCGATCCCACAGCGCGCCACGCAGCCGGTACTGCGGATCGAATTGCCGCTTGAGCGCAAACATTTCACGCGCGCGCGGATAGGCACGATGGAATTGCTCGGGCGTCGCGTGCAACTGGTAGGGCAGATAGTAAGTGCCACCCACGGCGAGCACTGCGTCGATCAGCTCACGCGTCCAGACCGCCACGCGCTCTATCGCATTCGCGCGGGTGCGCTGCTTGTAGTAGAGCACGAAGGCAAACGTCTCGCCGCGGGCCCACGCCATCACGGTGCGGTTGTCGGCGAGCGCGTGGCGGATCGAAATGTTGACCGCGTTCACGCGGTGCCGCGAGAGTATCGTCGAGAGCGCCTCGGCGAATCGCGTGACGGCTTCCACGGGCACGAAGTACTCCTGCAGCACATACGTGCGCCGGCGGCGGCCGACCGGCTCGAGTTCCGCGACGTCGTACCCGGCTTCGTAATTGCGCCAATGCACTTTCTTGCCGAAATGCAGCAGCGGGTCGTACAGGAACTCGCGGCGGAATTTACCGAGTGGCGTTTCAGTGATGGCCCATAGAAAGTACTTCGCGGCAAGAAAGCCGCGGCTGAGCGGCTGCAGCCGCGCCGAGGTGGCCGGATCGTCGGTGACCGTCCAGCTGATTGCGCGGCCGCGCGTGTAGCGCGGCGGATAGAGATCGAAATTGTGGAAGATCACATCCTGATGGCTGCGCACGTTGGTGTCGAACCACCGCTTGTAGTCGGCGGTGCGCATCGTATGGTCGCTGCGTTTGACGCGCGTATTGGGCACCAGATCGAGTTCCGCTTCGGTGATGATGCCAACGCCGCCATAGCCGCCGATCGCAGCGTTGAACAACGTGGTGTTCTCAGCAGGGCTGGCGTCGACGACTTCACCGCTCGCCAGCACGAGCCTGATCGACCTGACCGACAGCACGACCGGCCCGAGGCCCATGTAGCGCCCATGTGCGTTGACCGACAGCGCGCCACCCACCGTGAAGTTCGCATAGGTCTGCATGATCTTGACCGACAGACCGTGCGGATCGATAAAGCGCTGGATGTCGCACCAGCGGATCCCGGCCTGCACGCGAATCACCGAAGTATGCGGCTCGAAGCGCAGCACCCGGTTCATCTTGCGCATATCCAGATGCAGGGTGCCCGGACTCGCGGTGTGCCCGCCCATGCTGAAGTGACCGCCGCCTATCGACACCGGCAGCGTCGTCTGCGTGAGCGCCTCGACGACCTCCTCGGTGGTGGTGGGCGTGGCGATGGAAAATACCGGAATGCGGTTCAGCTGAGTGACGTCGTTGACGGTTGTCATATCCGCATCACTCCGCGATATCGACTTTGAGGTAATCCGAGCGCGCCGCCGGATCTGGGCCGAAGCGGTTTTCGTGTTCGACGCCACGGCGAAGCAGATGCATCAGCACCCAGATCGGCCCGAACACCGGGATGACGGCGCTCAGCAACGACCAACCGCCACGGCCGATGTCGTGCAGACGCTGGGTGCCGAGCGCAATCGCGCTCCAAAGAAAGACCAGCGCGAACAGGGCCGCGCCTGTCTCGCCAAACCACGCGGCGGCGAGCTCGCCGAAGGCCGCGCACACGAGCGCGGCGATGACGATCCGTGTCAGCCATTCGCCGTGCGTAATGCGGCCGCGGCTCGTAAAGAATGCGGGGGCGAGGGTCGTTAAAAGCATTTTATTTTTACCTATTCCCGTGAGTCAGTTATCGGTTTCCAAAACCATCAAAATGTCTCAAGCTTTGCTGCGCAAGTTTAAGCGGACTTGTTATTATCGGTCGATCCCAATCCTGAGAAAAACAGCTCAGCATGACTGTACATAGTCGTTTGCCGCGACAAGTGTGCGCAATTGAACCCATAAAGCATAAAAACGAATGCATGGGATGTCATGAAACTTTATAAGGTCGCGATTGCACTGGTCGCCGTGCCCGTCATCGCGTTAGCGGCGGTATTGGGCAGTGCCGAGCTATTCGCCCATCTTCGCGAGCGGGACGTTGCACAGCGCGCGGCGCCGGCCGGCTCACGCTTCGTGCGTGCGGCGGACGTCGATATGCTGATACAGGAGCGCGGCCCTGCGAACGGACAAACAATCGTGTTCATTTCCGGCGCCGGCGCCTGGAGTTCGACATGGCTGCCGACCATGGAGCATCTCGCTCAGGCCGGCTATCGCAGCATTGCGGTGGACCTGCCGCCATTCGGGTACACCAGCCGGCCCGCGCCCAATACTTACGACACCGGCAACCAGGCTTTGCGCATTCTCGGCATGCTCGACACGCTGGCGCTTTCGCGCGTGATTCTCGTCGGCCATTCGTTCGGCGGACGGGCCACGGTCGAAGCGCTGATGGCCGAACCTTCCCGATTCAAGGCGGCCGTACTGGTGGACGTTGCGCTGTCGATAGATCCGCAGCCGGCCGAACCTGGCCTGCTCAGCAGTCTGATCGAGCTGCCGGCCGTGGCGCGGCCGGTGATCGCCGCGACGGCAACCAATCCATGGCTCACGGGATGGTTTCTGCGCAAGTTCACTTCCCGCCACGATGCGCTGACGGTTGACCGGATCGCCGTCTATCAGCGGCCGCTGTCAGTGGCCGGCACAACGCAGGCGTACGGGTACTGGCTGGACGCATTCATCAATGATCCGGGACTCAGCCGGAGCAGCCGCTCGGCGGACTACGCGTCACTGACCATGCCAATCGATGTGATCTGGGGGGCGACCGACGGCGTGACGCCGGTTAGCGAGGGATTACGCCTGTCGCGGCTGTTGCCTGATGCAAGCATGAGCGTGTTGCCGGGGGTCGGACACATCCCTCATGTCGAGGACAACGCCGCGTTCAATCGCGCGCTTGAAAAGTTCCTCGTACGCCTCAAAGGCGCGCAGGCAAGCTGATGTTCACGAATCCATGCGCGCGTCGCGCCTCACCGCCTGGGGCGGACGGCCGAACCCGCGGATAAACGCCTCGCGCATATGGTGGCGGTCGCGAAAGCCGGTTTCTCTCGCGATGACATCCAGCGGGTGGCGACTCTGTTCGATCATCAGCCGCGCGGCCTCGAGGCGTAGTCCTTCGATCGCCTTGGCCGGAGACTGTCCGGTTTCGAGCGTGAATACCCGGCTGAACTGGCGCGGACTCAGATGAGCGGTACTGGCCAGCTCCTCCACGGTCAACGAACGGCTTAGATTCTGGCGCGCGTAGTTCAGCGCATTCTGGATGCGGTCGGACTTTGGCGCGAGGTCCAGCATTTCGGAGTGTTGCGACTGGCCGCCCGCGCGGCGCTGATACATGACCAGCTTGTGCGCCACCGAGCGGGCCACTTCGGCTCCCAGATCCTTTTCCACCATCGCCAGCGCCAGATCCAGGCCGGCCGTCATGCCCGCGGACGTCCAGACCGGGCCGTCGACGATATAGATCCGGTCTTCCTCGACCCGGATATCCGGAAAGCGCTTCTGCATCTCGCGGCCAAACGCCCAATGTGTGGTGGCGCGCCGCTGCGCCAGCAGGCCGGCTTCCGCGAGCACGAAGCCGCCCGTGCAGATTCCGGCGATGCGCCTCGCGCGGCTGCCGCCTTTGCGCAGAAAGGCCAGAATCCGCTCGGGAGCGGGCGAGGTGAGCGGATCGTTGACCCCGGCGACCATCCAGGTGTCCACGTCGAGCCGCCCGCGCAGCGAGCGCGTGCCGACCTGCACGCCGAGCGACGAGCGCACTTCGCCGCCGGATACCGAGAAATTGTCGAGCGTGTAGAACGCCTCGCCTGCCACCATGTTCGCGTACTCGAACACGGCCTGCGGCGCGAGGGCCATGATCTGGAAGCCGTCGCTAATCAGAAACCCGATCCGGTGCATGGGCGTTCTCCGTCAAGACATGTCCTAAATCATACACTTATACGTCATTTCCGTCGCGGAGGTTCGAAACCATAATTCACTCACGCTTCATCCACCACCTTTGAAACGGAGTGACATCATGAGCAAGACACATCAAGGCACCGCCCTCATTACCGGCGCATCGTCGGGCATCGGCGCAATCTACGCGGACCGTCTGGCACGCCGCGGCTACGATCTGATTCTGGTCGCGCGCAGCCGGGACAAGCTGATCGCCCTCGCGGACCGGATCACGAACGAGACGCACCAGAGCGTCGAGATCATCGACGCGGACCTGGGCGATCGCGCGGCGCTGGCTAGCGTCGAAGCGAAACTGAAACAGGACGCGAGCATCACGCTGCTGGTCAACAACGCGGGCTTCGGCGCGCATACGCCGCTGCTCGATACGAATGCCGATGACATGACGCGTCTGATCGACCTGAACGTCACCGCGCTTACCCGCCTGACCTATGCTGCGGTGCCGGGTTTCGTCGCGCGCGGCAAGGGTGCGGTCATCAATATTTCGTCCATCGTGGCGATCTCGCCGGAGACGCTCAACGGCGTGTATGGCGGCAGCAAGGCCTTCGTGCTCGCCTTCAGCCAGTCGCTGCACCACGAACTCGCCGGCAAGGGTGTGCAGGTGCAAGCCGTGCTGCCCGGTGCAACCGCCACCGATTTCTGGCAGACCGCGGGCCTTCCGATCGAGCATTTGCCAGCGAGCATCGTCATGCAGGCCACGGACCTGGTCGACGCAGCGTTGACGGGGTTCGAGCGCAATGAACTCGTGACCATTCCGTCGTTGCATGCCGGCGAAGAGTGGGACGCCTATGAAGCGGCACGTCAAACGATGGCCCCGCATCTGTCGACCAATACGCTTGCACCGCGCTATGTGACGGCACGATAAGCACCGCCGGTCGTAAAACGCAAGCACGGCGACTCGCGCGCCGTGCTTGTACTTGTGTCTACAGCAGTCCCAGCGCCGAAGCCTTGAGCGTCGCGGCGGCACGCGTCGAGCATGCGAGCTTGCGAAACACGCTTTCTACATGCGTGCGAACCGTGCTTGGGCTCAGCTCGAGTTCGCGTGCCGCTTCCTTATTGCTGGCGCCACGGCTGATCGAGCGCAGCACGTCGACCTCGCGTGCTGACAGGACCGTCTGTTGGCGGGGGCGTGCGCTGCGCGGCGGCGCGTCCTGCGTATCGATCAGCGCTTCGACGACGTCGCTGTCGAAGCGCCCCTTGCTCGCTTCGCTGCGCAATTGTTGCGCGACTTCCGCCGCGGGCAACGCCTCGCGCCACGGCCGCTTCGAGCGAAGCGCCACGCATGCGGCCGCCGCGCTCAGCACCCGGGCGTCGCGCGACAGCGCTGCTCCGCTCGCGCCGCGGAAGTAGCCGGAGCCGTCGAGCCGCTCGTAGGCGTACGACGCCAGTTCCGCCGCCTGCGCGAGCGTGCCCGTTTGCTTGCCGGCGCGCGATGTCCAGTACGGCACGAGCCGCACCTTTTCCCACTCGGCGGCGGACAGTCGTCCGGACGAATTCCAGATCGCATTCGGCACCGCGGCGCGTCCGATGCCATGAATCAATCCCGCGGCATAAAGACCCGCCTGGCTCGCTTCGCTGCCGCCAAGCCGCGCACTGCAAGCGGCCGCGGCACAGGCGACCGCGCGCGAGTAGCCGGTCATCCAGGGCAGCTTGAGGTCGATCACATCCGCAATCAGCTCGGTCGAGGTGGTTTCCTGCAAATGAGATGTCAGGATCGCCTCGTCCAGCCCGGCAGACTCCATCGTTGCCAGGGTGTCGAGCCAATGCGCGGCATGATCGGCGACCAGCGCCGCGAGTTCAGCCGGATAGCGCGTGCCGGCCTGAGCGGCGATCAACTCGAGGGCACGGGGCAAGCCGTAGACGCGGCTGAAGATTTCCAGGTCGCCCGCGAGCGACACCATGTACACCGGGCGGGGCACAGCAGCGCCTGACAGGCCGTCGGGGACCCCCATGCCGTCCCATGTCTCGAAGATGTGCCGCAGCGACGCTTCGGTGTCGGCTGTGAGGCGCAGTATCCGCGCGACTTCACCGGAGACCTCGCAGTGAATCTGCGCAAGCGGGGTGATCGCGCGCTTGCCGCCGTGCGCTTCGAGCGGCTTCGCCCAGTCCTGACGCTGCGCCAGCATAGCCTCGCGGCCGACCACATCGTCGCCGAGCGTATCGGCGAATCCCGAGGCATTGGCCGTGCAGCCCGACCACCGCAGCAACGCGGCTTGCGCGGCGGTGGCGGCACCCGCGCCGCCGTCGCCGGCCGCGCGGGCCAGTTGCGCGGCAAGCCAGGCCGTGCGCTGCGAATGGTCGGTCGGCTGGCCCATGCTGAGGTCGCCGACGAAGGCGAGCGCCTTGATGGCGTCGTACACGCGAACCGTCGCGTGGTCGTCTGATGCGTTTTCGTTTCCGTTCACGGATTCACCGGTAAATGGCGTGCGCTGTTGTACGCGACTATAGCGCAGCCCGGGTCGGTGATCTGACCGATACCGTCGCGGCGGCACGCCTGCCATTTTTCGTTCAGGCGTTGCGTAGCGCGGCAACCGCCTTGATCTCGACAAGGAGGGTAGGTCGCGCCAATGCTGCCACACCGAGTATGGTCCACGCCGGGGCGTGCTCCTTGATATAGCGGTCCTTGATCTCGCGAAACGCCGCGAGCTGCTGGTCAACGCCGACGTGGTAGCTGACCAGTTCAACGAGATCGTCGAAGCCAAGCCCTGCCTCTTGCAGGATTGCACCCAGCCGCTGGAACGCGAGATCGATCTGCTCTTCGACGCTTGCCGGAATCGTCCCGTCAGCCCGGATTCCAATCTGGCCGGCGATGAATAGCAGACCGCCGGCGGCAACCGCTGGAGCGTAGTTGAACGTCTTGAACACCTCCGTGCTGCCGAAAACGGGATGGGGATTGGAAAGCGTGATGGCGGTTTTGGATGGTTGCATGGTGAGTCCGTCAGAAAAGAATGGAAGTGTTGGTTGACCTGCGAGGCGGCCTACGACGCGTTGAGTGAGCCGCGACGAACCTGGTCCTGCTCCTGTGATTCGAAAAGCGCCTTGAAATTGCCTTCGCCGAAGCCGTCTTCGCCGCGTCGCTCGATGATCTCGAAGAAGATCGGACCGATCTGGCGGCGCGTGAACCGTTGCAGCAGGATTTTTCCGTCACCCTTGCCGTCCACCAGAATCCCCCGGCGTTCCATGCTATCCAGCTTCGTGCCGTGGCCAGGCACCCGTGCGTCGAGGTGCTGGTAGTAGGTCTTCGGGGGCGCATCCATGAACGCGATTCCCGCTGCTTCCCAAGCGTCGATAGTCAGCTCGATGTTCGAAGACAGCAGCGCGATGTGCTGAATACCCTCGCCGTTGTAGTCGCGAATGAACTCGTCGTTCTGATTCAATACGCCAGGATGGTCGTGTGCCGAAGCGGCGATCGGGATCGAGACCTTCCCGCAAGGGCTAACCATCGACCTCGCGCGCATGCCGGTCTGCCTGCCCTTCACTTCCAGATACTGTTTCTGGACAAATGAGAAGGTGTCCTGATAGAAGTCGGCCCACCGATCGAGACTCTCCGGCCTCACGATGTTCGACGTATGGTCGATCGCTTCGATCGCCGCTGCGGCCGCCGCTGTGGACCGCCCCGGCCGATACGGCGCCGAAAACGCCGCCATGAAGTCGTGGTCGACGAAATAGACCAGGCTGTCGCCGATTCCCACAATGGCAGGCGAGTCGACGACGTACTCGCCGAAACTGGCGGGCGTCGCCGCGCACGCGCCACCCTCGAGCGCCCGCGTCAGCGCGTTCGCCTCGCTATCCACCTTGATCCCGATGGCGCGCGCCGACACGCCGTGGACATCGCGAAACGGGTTAGGCGCGGGATTCACGATAAAGACCGCCTCGTTCTGACGCAGAAGAACGGCGCCTGTCCGTTCATGCTGCCCCAGCGCGCTGAAGCCGAACTTCTCGAACAGGCAAACGAGTGCCGCCGGGTCCGGGCCCACGAATTCGACGAAGGCGAATCCCGCCGTAGTAACGCTTTGCATACCACCGTCCTAAAGTAAGTTAGTGATGGTTCAAGTTTGCTTCATCTTCACGTGGTTGAAGCTTTAGAATCGAAAGTCGTCACGTACTTATTCTTTTGTTTTCATGGAAAACACGGACCGAAACATTCTCGACGCGACAGACCTGAAACTGGTCAAGATTCTGCTGCAGGACGGCAGGGCGCCGTACAAGTCACTTGCCGCGGAGGTCGGGCTCACGGCGCCGGCGTGTGCCGAGCGGGTGCGTCGGCTGAAGGAGAGGGGCGTCATCAAGGGGTATCGAGCCGAAGTGGACTGGACCCGGCTTGGCTTTCCTATCAACGCCGTGATCCGGATCGGCGCTTCGGCCGAGAGCGGCACGCGGCTTCTCAAGACGTTTCGCGAGACGCCGAACGTGGTGGAGGTGCTGAGGGTGACCGGGGCGGACAGCTACATCGTCCACGTGCTGGCCCGGTCAAGTGTCGAGCTGGAGGCTGTGATCGACAGGATCGGCAGCTTTGGCACCATCACCACGTCGCTTGTGCTTTCGATACCCGTGCCCGCGGGTGAGCGCGTCAGCCAGGTGCTTTAGGCTGACGTGGCACGTTACGCCGGCACGGCCTGAAACACGGGATAGTCCGTGTAGCCTGCTGCCGTCGAGCCGTAAACGTTCGGCCAGTCGACTTCGGCGAGCGGCGCATCGGCGGCGAAGCGCGCCGGCAAATCTGGGTTGGCAATGAACGGCCGGCCAAACGCGACCATATCCGCCAGTCCCGCTTCGATCAGACGATTGCCGCGCGCACGATCCATAGCGACGTTCGCCACGATGTTGCCGCGGTAGAGCTCGCGGTAGTGGCGGAACATGCCATCGCCCGCCAGCGCGGCCAGCGGCGTTGCCGACACGTCGGCCATCGCGCCCATCAGCAGCAGATGCGAAAGATCGAAGTCGTTGAGCCGGCCAATCACGTAGTCGGAGGTAGCGAGGGTTTCGTCGTTGGACACGAACGCACCCGTTTCCGATGTCGCCGGCCCCGTCTTGATGCCGGTGCGGGACGCGCCGGCCGCTTCGACCACCGTCTCCACGACCTCGAACAGAAACCGCGCGCGGTTCGCGACCGAGCCGCCGTATTCATCCGTACGCAGATTAGTGCGAACGTTGAGGAACTGGTTGAACAGGTAGTGATAGCCGCCCTGGATCTGCACGCCGTCAAAGCCGGCGGCGATCGCGTTGCGCGCGGCCACGCCAAAATCCGCGACCGTGCGGCGGATTTGATCCTTCGCCATAGGGCGCGGAACCACCGTGTCCTGGTGGCCGGTCGCGGTCACGCTTTGCTGCTCCGGGTTGACGGCTGAAGCGGAAAGCGGCGCCTTGCCCGCGTGGAAGTCCGGATGCCCCAACGACCCGGTATGCCAGAGCTGCGCGACGATCCGGCCGCCCGCGCGGTGCACGGCGTCCGTCACCACGCGCCAGCCGCGCACCTGAGCGTCGCTCCAGAGCCCGGGCGCGTCGGCCCAGCCGACTGCCTCGGGGCTCACGAAAATTCCTTCGCTGATTATCAGCCCCGCCGAGGCGCGCTGCGCGTAGTAGTCCGCATGGAGAGTGGTCGGCGCAAGCTCCGGATTGGCGGCGCGCATGCGCGTGAGCGGCGCCATCACGACGCGATTGGGCAAATCGAGGTGCTCGAGCCGGATCGGCTTGAGCAGGGGCTGGTTGCTTTCGAAGCTCATGAATAGTGTCCCGCGAAACTTGAAGGGTTCACCCAAATACAATGGTGATTGACATCGAGTTTGGCTGCTCCGTTCGAAAATGTCAATGTCAATCACCATCGTATTTTGTAAATCGGGCTATAATCGATCCGACAACGGTTGGAGCATTGAGCTATGGGCGTTTCAAAACAGCAGGCGGTGGAGAACCGCAAGACCATCATCGAGGCTTCGGAGAAGCTGTTCCGTGAACATGGCATCGATGGTGTGGGCCTGAGCGCGCTGATGAAGGCCGCAGGCTTTACCCAGGGCGGGTTCTATAACCACTTCCAGTCGAAAGACGCGCTGGCCGCCGAAGTCGTGGCGCGCGCAATGGACAAGGCCGGCCAGGATCTGAAAGACGCCCTTGCCGTGCCTGTCAAGCGAGGCGGGAACCGGTTAAAGCGCCAGGTGGACTTCTATCTGTCCGGCTCGCATTGCGCCGATATCGAACAGGGTTGCGCGATCGCGGGCCTCGCCGCGGACGTCCGCCGGCTCGGTCACGAGGCGCAGGGGCATTTTGCGGGCGGTTTGCAGCAGGTGTTCGACGTCGTGGCGAAACTCATCACGGAACAGCACGCGCAAGGCCGGGACCCGGACGAAGCGCGCCGCGAAGCGATCGCGTTGTACAGCGAGATGGTCGGCGCGCTCATCCTGTCGCGGTCGGTGGCCGCGACTGATCCCGCGCTCGGCAAGGAAATACTCGCTGCGAACCATGAGATGCTGCTGAAACGTCTTGCGCGGGACGCGGAAGAGGGCAAGCGCTGAAGCGCGAGAGGCGGGCGGTATGTGCGCTAATTCGATCTGGCGGCTGCGGGTGTCGAACCCGCTCGGCCTCGCGTGACCGTCCACTTATCCTCCGCCGCTTCCTCTTTCGGTGCTACCTTCAGGGCCTGACTAGAAAAGAGGATTTGCTATGGACCGCATGGCAGCGATGGAAACCTTTGTTGCGGTTGTCGAGGCGGGCTCCTTTTCCGCCGCCGCGCGGCGCCTCAACGTCGGGCAACCGGCGGTGTCCAAGTCGATCGCGCAACTCGAGGAACGGATCGGCACGCGCCTGCTCCTGCGTTCGACACGCGGTCTCAACACAACGGATGCCGGCCAGCATTTCTACGAGCACGCGAGGGTTGCGATCGAGGAGGCGGACGAGGCTGAGCATGCGGCGCGGCAGTCTTCGGAGAGCCTGTCCGGGCGGTTGCGCGTGTCAGCGGCGACCACGTTCGCGCGCTTGCATGTCATGCCCGCGCTCAAGCGCTTTTTGGACCAGCATCCGCAACTCGAGATCGACGTCGTGCTGGACGACCGCAACATCGATCTGCTCGAAGAAGGGATGGACGTTGGGCTGCGCATGGGCAGCCTCGACGATTCCGCAATGACTGCCCGCCGCATCGGCCGGTGCCCGCGGTATGTGGTCGGCACGCCCGCTTATTTCGCGGAGGCCGGCGTGCCGGTGACACCGGCCGATTTGAGCCGTCATCAGGCTATCGTGTATTCGCAGCGCGGCGGTGGCGAATCGTGGTCGTTCTCCCAGAGCGGCAAGGAGACGGCGGTCGTGGTGTCGGGGCGATTGCGCGTCAGTGCGGCCGAAGGTATTCGCACGGCAGTGCTCGGCAACATGGGCGTGGCTATCGCGTCGCAGTGGATGTTCGCCCCCGAACTGGCCGATGGCAGCGTGCGGGCCGTGCTCACGGACTGGCAATTGCCGCCGCTGGATCTGTGGGCGGTCTTTCCCGCGGGGCGGCTCGTCACGTCCAGAGCGCGCGCATTCGTGGCTTTTGTCGAAAGCGCGCTGGCCGAAACGTCTCGCTGATAGCTGTATGACACAGCCGCGCCCGCGATATCGCGGGCGCGGCATTTACGTGTGAGAGTCAGGCCGGTTGCGTCAGCTTTTGCAGGACTGGAATCATCTCGGAAGGATCGGGGCGATGTGTGTAATCCGGATTGACTTCGGAGTACGCAACGACACCGTCCATACCGATCACATACCGTGCCGGCATG
>DASVNP010000229.1:0-9213 GCA_036383775.1 Paraburkholderia sp.
CGGGTCGGTGCCTTTCGGAAAAAACAGTTCGCCGAATACCAGTGCGGCCGCAGTACTGTAGAGAAAGAAGTCATACCATTCGAGCGCATTGCCTGCGACCGATGCCATCACTATGCGTCGCAACGACTTCTGATCGATCCCGCCGCTGACTGCTTGTACGTCAGGCGCAGGAATAGTTTGCGTGCTTGCCATGCTGTCTCCGGTATGCCGCAATACGGCACGATATTGAGCTGGTGCGACGACTTATTGGCTGAAACAGCTGAGCGTGAACGCGCCCGGCTGATGGCGTAGACGGGTCGCTCGCCAGGCTATGCCGCTAGGAACGCTTGAGCCGGTAGCCGGATTTCTCGAGATCCCACGTGCTCTCTGTCACACCAGCCTCGCGCAGTTTGTACTTCTGGATCTTGCCGTTTTCCGTTCTCGGCAACTCGCGCACGAAGTCGAGAAAGCGCGGTACTGCGAAGTACGGCAAACGCGGCTCGCAGTACTGGATCAGCTCCAGTGGCTCCAGCGTTGCGTTATCGCACAGCACGAGTGATGCCATTACCTCATCTTCGGAGAGTTCAGAGCGCACCGCGAATACCGCAGCGATTTCAACCGAGGGATGGCTCAGCAGAGCCTGCTCAACCTCGTAGGACGAGATGTTTTCGCCACGCCGCCGGATCGCGTCTTTCTGCCGGTCGATGAAACGGTAGTAGCCGTCTGCTTCGCGTATCACGCGATCCCCTGTGTGGAACCACAGATTGCGCCACGCTTCGACTGTCTTCTCCGGCATGCCGAAGTAGCCGCTCGCGAGCGCGCATGGCTCGTCCGCGCGGACAATCAGCTCGCCAGCCTCGCCGTCCGGGACGGGATGATCGTGCTCGTCGACGACGCGCGCATCGAAACCCTCCGTAAGCTTGCCCATGAAGCCGGGACGCTGCGCGTCGATGTGGGCGCCGATCACGAAGTTCGTTTCCGTCGAACCGTAACCGTCAAGCAGTGCAATTCCAGAACGCTCGGTGAACTCATGCTGGAACTGACCCGGCACACCCGGCGCTAGCGCAATGCGTACCCGGTGTGCGCGTTCGTTCGGCGACACGGCGCGGCTGAGCAGAATCGGCACCATCGCGCCCAGCACGGACGTGATGGTCGCTTTGGTCTCAACGAGCGCATCGAAGAAACCGCTTGCCGAAAAGCGACGATCGACGACAAGCTCGGCATCGCAAGTGAGCGCCTGAAAGAAGAAGTTCAGTGCATTCGTGTGGAAGAGCGGCAGGCAGGTATAGAGCACGTCGCCGGCCGTAACGCCGAGATAATCAGCCGTATGCCTGCCCCACCAATAGAACTGCGCGTGCGAGCAGATCACGCCCTTTGATAATCCAGATGTCCCCGACGTATACAGAATCGCGAGCGGATCACTATCGGCAAGCTCTGCGGCTGCGACAGGTTCAGCCCGCGGCGGCAGCGGCAGGGACCGAACGCTGTGTGCCGGCGCTGCGCTTTGCGCTTGCCCAATCAGCCATACGGATTCGACTGCCAGGCCGGTGGAATCGAGTGCATAAACGGCGTCGACGAGATGGGCTTCGGCAACGATCAGTCGTGCGCCAGAGTTGCGCAGAATGTGTTCGAGTTGCAAGCCGCGCGAAGCCGTATTGATCGGCACTGCGATCGCGCCGAGCCACGCGCACCCCAGAATGATCTCCATGAACTCGCTGCGATTCGTGCAAAGCAGCGCCACACGGTCACCGCGTCCCACGCCTTGAGCGGCCAGCGAACCTGCACGGCGCGCAGCAATATCGAGCGCCTCGGCGCCGGTCCATTGCGTTGAGCGATCGGAGAAAAGCGGTGCGTACGGGTTTCGGGCTGCACGAGCAGCCAACATATCC
Source organism: Paraburkholderia sp. (assembly GCA_036383775.1). GTDB lineage: Bacteria > Pseudomonadota > Gammaproteobacteria > Burkholderiales > Burkholderiaceae > Paraburkholderia. Next base: position 1,869 of record DASVNP010000229.1, read on the forward strand.
GGCAGGGTAAGTCTCGTGGTGTTACTCCCCGGCGCCTGGCTGCAAATCGCAACTGGCATGTGGATGTTGCCCATGTCGTCCCCGCCTGAAATGTATGCAGGCGAGTCTAGGTTTCCTGACGGACATGTGTCAAATTCATCAATTTTGCTCTCGCTATCAATCTGGCGGATTTTGGGTGGCGCGCTCGGCTCGTCCAACCGATCAAACTAAAGTCCGATTTTTCAGGGCGTCAACTCAATCTGCAATCCTTATAAACCATCGCCAAAAGCACCGCATGTGTTCCGAACCCTGCATTCCCGCTACTGCAGTGGAACGGTGGAATTAACCGGGGTTGCACGTTTGGCGTCGAGGCGCTTTTCTGCGGCAATGAGGTCGTTTGGATAGTCATACCGTGCTGCGTCGGGCTGATATCCAATCGCGACCAGTTCCCTGAGTTCCTGCGTCACCTTCGTCCGGGTCACAGCGCTATCGCTCGATGTTTGCGCGAACGCGCCCCCAGGGAGAAGAACCAGCGCAGCGGCAGCCGACACCACAATCCGAGGCATGTTCATGATCCACACTCCTGGCGAGGCGCTAAAGGAGGTTGCGTCAGCCTCGCTCAGCCAAGTATAGGTGCGAATCTGCAACGACAGAAATGCGTCAAGCAACCGAAAGCAATTCGCAAGAATCGTCCGAATCCCCAGCGGACAAGGCTTTATTGATGGCGGACGCCAGGCCCGCAGGATTGTCCCGCATCATGAAGTGCCCCGCGTTCTGCACGATACTGACCGCGATACCCATCCTCGACAAACTGTCCGCGTCGGGATGCGGCAGCGAGCGCTCGCCGAAAATCACTGAACGCGGCATTTTCAGCCGGAACAGCAATTCGCGCCACGCCACCGAATCGCCTTCTACCAGCGATGTCGCCGCACGATGGACTGCTCTGGGACAGGAGATCGCGAGAGCGCCCGCCCAAACGGGATCGCCCTCTCTCGACGCGGTCGCGACCGTTTGCGCGTGGCCGTACAGCCGGTAGTCGGATTCAGAGTAGGCCGCAATCTCGCGACTGAACAATCCTCCGCCCGCATCAAGATTCGGCTCGGCGAGAACCAGATGGCGTACCCGCCGAGACGCCATCGTAGCCGCGACGATCGCGACTGCCCCACCCATGCTGTGACCGAAAAGATCGACTTCTGTGTCGAGACTTTGAATGAGTTCGACGACGATTCGAGCATGATCTTCGACACGATATCCAAAACATTCAGGCCGGTCGCTATACCCGGATCCCAGCAAATCGACCAGGATGCTGCGCCGCCTCCCCAATGCCTGATCCGCGATCACGTGCGGGTAGTCGCACGAGGACGCGCAGCCAAGTCCGTGGATAAACACGAGTGGCGTGCCTGTCCCCGGAATGTCATGGAATCGCAGCGTAGCGCTTTGCCCGGAAAGCTTGAGAGTCCGCACGGATGATCCTCTGTCGATATGCCGGGCCTGCGGCGTTCAGGCTGTCGCCTGAGTACGCGCCGGCGGCGGCAAGACTTCCGGCGGAATCGGGCAATCATACGGCTTGCGCCCGCGCTTTTCGTCAAGCTCCACTTTTGCTGCACGCAGCACATCCGGCTGGCCGACCAGATCGACGGCCGTAGCCGCCAGCGTCTGCGCGGCCAGCAACATACCTCGGTGCGCCAGCGTCGCCTTTCCCTGCGAGACCATTTGCCACGAATGAAAACCTGTTCCCCACGCGAAGCAGGACGTCAAACATTGCGTGGTCGGAACGACCCAGGTGACATCGCCGACATCGGTCGAGCCTGTCACCGGGCGCACCATGTCGGCCCGATACGGCTGGATGTCCGTAACGATCGGACGCGGGTCGCGCAGCGCCGCCGCGAAGTGACGCGCGCTATTCTCGAAATCGTCAGATGAAATGGTCTGCTGAATCTGCCTCGCAAATTCGACATCGCGATCGCTGACGTCGAAGCCGCCGAGCGCCCGCATGTTCCGGTCGAGAACCTGATCGAGCGCGTCGTTATGCAGCACGTTCGAGCACGCCTTGTCGAAAACGATCTCGAGACGCGTGCCGGTCATTAATGCGGCACCGGCCGCGATCTGTTTGACACGCTCGAACAGATCGCGCGCTTCTTCGCTGCGCGGTGCCCGCACTGTATAAAGCAGTTCGGCGAGTACCGGCACTACGTTGGTCGAAATGCCACCGGAATTGATGTAAGCGAAATGTACACGCGCCTGGTCCGGCATGTGCTCGCGCAGATAGTTGACACCGATGTTCATCAGTTCCGCGGCGTCCAGCGCGCTGCGCCCAAGATGCGGCGCGAGGGCCGCATGCGCGGCCTTGCCGTGAAAGCGGAAATACGCCTGAACGTTCGCGAGCGTGGCGTTCATGAACACCGAATTCGCGACCGACGGATGCCAGCTCAACGCGACGTCCAGGTCGTCGAATAAGCCGGCGCGCGCCATAAAGGTCTTGCCGGCAGCGGCTTCCTCAGCGGGGCAACCGTAGAACCTGACCGTGGCGTCGATATTGTTGGCGGCAAAATAGTCTCTCGCGGCGACTGCGGCGAGATGTGCGCCCGCGCCGAGCAGGTGATGGCCGCAGCCGTGTCCATTGGTGTTGACGCCGTCAGCGGCCGGTACGCAGACCAACGCGCCGCTTTCCTGGCTCAGCCCGGCCAAAGCGTCGTATTCGCCCAGAAATCCGATGATCGGGCCACCGCTGCCCGCCTCCGCCACAAACGCCGTCGGCAGTCCGGCCACGCCACGCGTCACGCGAAACCCTTCTTCCTCGAGTAGCGCCGCGTGCAGTTCGGCAGAGCGATATTCGCTGTAGCGCATCTCGGCATACGACCAGATTTCATTTGCCAGCTCAACGTATCGCTGCTGCTTTGCCTCAACGAGACGCTTCACCTGTGCTGCGTGCTCCACATAGCCTCCATTCTCTCAGGTTCGGTAGTCGTTTCGAAAGATTCGCGCCGGTAAGCGGGCGCAAATCTTTCCACTTTCTGCTGGCGTAGAGTATGTCGACAGATAAGCGGCCAACAACTCAACGAAAGTGTTGCCGTTGACTCCCGGTTGTCTCCTCCTGAAAAAATTTGGTGTCATACATTGACCATGAAGCTACATCAACTCCGCGCACTTGTTGCGATTGCCGACACCGGCAGCATCCGGAACGCAGCCCGCGCCACGGATCTCTCGCCGGCCGCCATTACCAAGGCGATACGCGAGCTCGAGGAAGATCTGAATGTCACGCTGATCGTCCGCGAGGCGACGGGTGTGACGCTGACCGAGGCAGGTCAGACGCTGCTCGGGCATGCAAGGCTGACAGTCGGACAGTTGGCGCGAGCGCGGCAGGAAATGGAGCGGCTATCCGGTAAGAGGGACGGCACCCTGTCGATTGCAGCAGTGTCGTGGGTCGGTCTAACGTTGCTGGGAGAGGTTGTCAGCCTGTTCCAGACGCGTATGCCCGAGGTAAAGATCGAATTCTTCGAAGGATTGGCAACCGTGTCGATACCAAGATTGCGCGACGGAACGCTCGATATCTCGATTGGAAGGGCTAGCTCTGTTACGCAAACGGAGGAGTTCACCCATGTCCCGTTGTTTCGCACCGGTTACGCGGTGGTCGGCCGGACGGAACATCGCCTGGCAGGATGTCGATCGTTGCATGAATTGAAGGACGCCGAGTGGATTCTGAATCGCGACTCTTCCGTCGATGAACTCGCCGCTGCCAATGCGTTCACCGAATATTGCCGCGTCTACGAACCTCGCATTCATATATCGCATTCGAGTGCGATCGCGCTTGGATTGGTCGCAAGCACCGACATGTTGACGCTGATGCCATGGCCGCTCGCTGAACTGCTCGTGAGCAAGGAACGATTGACTGTTCTTCCGCTGGTCGACTCCATCGCCGAAGCCGAGATCAGCCTTATATACCGGCGCGCCGCACCACTCAGCAATGCCGCCAAATACTTTGTGGAGTGTCTGACCAGCGTGATCCGCACCTCCATGGCATCCGAAGATCCCTTCAAGCGCCGGCTCTTTCACTCTGTCGAGTGCCTGCTGTAGGTAGCAACCGCTCGTTGCGCAGCGAGTGATTACGCCTCAACGCAATCCATTCTCGCCATGCCGGAAAGCGTGACACCAGATTGCTTCGCACGTGCTTTCCGAATCATCAAATCGCTCAGGAAAGCAAAGCAAATTTTTGACACGTTGACGACATCAAAAAAGAACGTCATTATTTTTTCAATCGCACGGCAAGCATGCCGGCGCTAACCCAATTCGGAGACGGGTGTGTCAAATCAAACAAACGGGTGTGAGCACCCGACAGTCCGCACAGCATCGACCCTCGACTTCATTGCGGTGGTCGTGGGCAACGCCCTGGAATTCTTCGACTTCACGGTCTACGCTTTTTTCGCGGTATTCATCGGCAAGGCCTTTTTTCCGGCGTTTTCTCCGGCGAGCCAGGTGATCGCATCGGTCGCGGTGTTCGGCGTCGGCTTCGTCGCGCGCCCTATCGGCGGCCTCGTGATCGGTGCCTATGCGGACCGTTCGGGACGCAAGGCTGCGCTGTCTCTAACAATCGGGCTGATGGCACTCGGCACTGCCATCCTCGCGTTCACGCCCTCGTATGCAACGATCGGCGTGGTGGCGCCCGTACTCGTCGTCATCGGCCGTCTGCTGCAAGGGTTTTCGGCCGGCGGCGAAATGGGGCCCGCGACAACATACATGCTCGAAATGGCGTCGTCGAACCGGCGCGGCTTCTATACGAGCTGGCAGCTCGCGACCCAAGGCGTAGCTTCTCTGCTGGGTGGGCTGGTCGGCTACATCGTATCGTCGATGCTGTCGCCTGCAGCGCTCGCGGAGTGGGGATGGCGCGTACCGTTTGTCATCGGTCTGCTGATCGCGCCGATCGGACTGTATATCCGCAAGCAATTGAGCGAAACCCTCGATACCGAGTCCGCGGTCAAAGGCACGGCCGAGCTCGCATCCGTCATTGTCAGCAAGCACCTTTCCGATTTGCTGATCTCGTGTGCCGTGCTGATCGGACCGACGATCACGGTGTATGTCGTCGGGTACTACATGACGACGTACGGCCTGCGCGTGCTGCACCTGCCCACGTCGACCTCGATGCTCGTCGGGCTCATCACGGGCGGGGTGGGCATTGTCGCGTCGCTGGCCGCCGGTCTGATCTACGACCGGTTTCCCAATACGAAGTGGATGGTGCTGCCACAAGTTCTGACGGTGCTGGCGATCGTGCCGGCATTCGTGTGGGTCACACAGAACGGCACCGCCGTCACCTTTCTTTCGATGGTCGCGCTCCTGACGTTATTACGCGTACTGATGGCGCCGTTCCAGTTGTGTTTTATCCCCGAGATATTTCCCAACGCGATTCGCAGCACGTGCGTGTCGATTTGTTTCAGCGTGCCCACCACGATCTTCGGTGGCAGTGCGCAAGTGGTTGTCGCATGGCTCGCCGCAAGGACAGCCGATCCAATGTCGCCGGCCTGGTATCTACTCGCCGCGAACGCTATTTCGCTCCTCGCCGTGTTGACGCTCTATATGCGACATCGCACAACACTAGGGCGCAACAGCGCATTCCACGCCAAAGCGGGAATCTAGCAGGCCGTCGAGGCCCCCCGCTAGTTATTCAAGTTAGTCATTCGGATGCAGGACCTGAAATGCCAATTCGATTGTGGATCGCCGAACGGCAGCGGGCCTCGCGCGTCAATCGAACCGGAGAACATGTGAATTTCGATCAACTCGATCAAGAGATTGCCGTACGGATCGAAACATACCGCGATGTATGTGTCCACCTGAGCGACCGGTTATGGGACCTCGCTGAAACTGCCTATGCAGAGTACGAATCGGCGGAACTGCAAATCCGCGAACTCGAACGGCATGGCTTCCGGATCACACGGGAACTGGCGGGCATCCCTACGGCGTTTGTCGCCGAAGCCGGCAATGGCGGGCCTGTCATCGGTTTTCTCGGCGAGTACGACGCGTTGCCTCACCTCAGCCAGGTCGCCAACTCCGCTACCCGGCAACCGGCACAAGACGCCGGCAGCGGACACGGTTGTGGCCACAATCTGCTCGGCGGCGCGGCACTAATGTCTGCGTTCGCCATCAAGGACTGGCTCCATGCGTCCGGGCGCGCGGGCCGGGTTCGCTATTACGGCTGTCCCGCCGAAGAAGGCGGCGCCGGAAAGACGTTCATGACACGAGCCGGTGCATTCGCCGATCTCGACACCGCGCTCACCTGGCATCCTGCGAGCATCCTCGCCATCGATGCGATGACAACCCTTGCGACGCTTCACGCGCGCTTCACGTTCAGCGGCGTCGCCGCACATGCGGCGGCCGCGCCTCACCTGGGGCGCAGCGCACTCGACGCCGTCACGCTGATGAATGTCGCCGCCAACTATCTGCGCGAGCACATACCGAGCGACGCCCGCCTTCACTATGCGCTGCACGACACGGGAGGGTCAGCGCCCAACGTGGTTCAGGCTCGCGCCGAGGTCGTCTATCAATTGCGCGCACCGGAACTCGCCACGATCCATTCGCTGCTCGAACGGCTGCGCAAGATCGCGGATGGCGCCGCAATGATGACCGACACCACCGTCGTGTCTCGCGTAGAGAAAGCAATGTCGAACATGAAGCCCAACAAGGTGCTATCCGAGCTGATGTACAAGCGCATGCTCGCGATCGGTCCGACGCCGTTCGACACTGTCGATCGCGATTTTGCCGCCCGCATGCACGCCGTCATTACACCCGCCGAAGCAAAGGACAGCCTGTCGATCTTCGGCGCCCATCGGCTGGTGGGCGTTCTACATGACGGGGTCCTGCCCGCTGAGTCGATGCCATCGTTGTTGCCGGCGTCGACCGACGTGGGGGATGTCAGCTGGGTCGTGCCGACTGCCCGCTGTCTCGGAGCCTGCTTCGCGCTGGGCACGCCGTTCCATTCCTGGCAGTTGGTCGCACAAGGCAAATCGTCGATTGCGCACAAGGGCATGCTGCAGATTGCCAAGGTGATGGCTGCCACTGCCGCAGCGCTCTATGCAAGCCCCTCATTGCTTGAAGAGGCTAAGGCGGAATTGCGTGAGCAATCAGCCGATGAAACCTACGTCTGCCCCATTCCGGCCGACGTGCCACCCCCAGTTGCTAAAGAAAGCCGGACACAACGAGGCTCGGTTCGAGGCGCATTTCCAGGCCAATACGCAGGGAGTAACGCGTGATGAAGCGCGAAGATAACCAGCGGATCGGATTCATCGACCAACTCGTTGAAGCAAAACGTGACGACTATATTCGCCTTGCGGATCAGATCTGGGATCTTGCCGAGACTCGCTGGGAAGAATATCGCTCG
>DASVNP010000230.1:0-2197 GCA_036383775.1 Paraburkholderia sp.
CGAACAGCTTGCGGATCGCATCCCACACACCAATGTAGGTCGCCGGACACGAGCGCGGTGTTTTACCGATCGGTGTCTGATCGACTTCGAGCACCCGGTCGATGGTTTCCCAGCCGGTGATCGCGTCGCACCCTTGCCACGCATGCGTGACGTTCAGCGGCGCACGCGGCGCCGTGCGCGCCAACACGCTCGAACGCCGGTTCGCCGCCGGCTGGGTTTCGGCCGCCGCACGCGCACGCCGTGTGGCCGGCGACGACAGCACCGAGCGCCCTACCGCATCCAGCAGATTGGCCATCAGCACATCGCGCGCGAGCGTCGATTTGCCCGACCCGCTCACCCCCGTCACCGCCACCAGCCGCGAAAGCGGAATGCCGACCGTGACGTTCTGCAGGTTGTGCAGCTTGCCGCCGTGCACCGTCAGCCAGTTCTCCGGCACCGCGGCAACGCGCCTGGTCGGCGCGACCACCTCGCGGCGCGGCTGCAGCGGATGCACGATCGGATTGGCGAGGAACTGCCCGGTCAGCGAATCGGGCTGCGCCGACAGATCGGCCACGCTGCCCTGTGCGACCAGCGTGCCGCCGCGCTTGCCCGCGCCCGGCCCGATATCGATGATGTGATCGGCACGCCGAATCGTGTCCTCGTCATGCTCGACCACCACCAGCGTATTGCCCTTTTCGCCCAGCTTGCGCAAGGCATTGAGCAGAATCTGGTTGTCGCGCGGATGCAGGCCGATGGTCGGTTCGTCGAGCACGTAGCACACACCTTGCAGGTTGCTGCCCAGTTGTGCGGCAAGCCGGATGCGCTGCGCTTCACCGCCCGACAGGCTCGGCGCCGCTCGGTCGAGACTCAGATAACCGAGCCCGACTTCTTCCAGAAATTGCAGCCGGCTGCCGATTTCGCTGACCACGTCGCGCGCGATTTCCGCGTCCCGGCCGCTCATCTCCAGCGTGTCGATCCACGCACGCGTATCGGACACCGTCCATTGCGCGACGTCGACGATGGCCTGCTCGCCGAACGTGACGGCGCGTGCAGTTGGGTTCAGACGTGTGCCGGCACAATCCGCACACGGCTCGTCGACGAGACCTTCCGGCTCCTGCTCTTCGGAAGGCAAGCTCTGCTCGCGGCCGCGGTTGTCGTCGACGATCACGGTGTCGTCGTATGCCGCGCGTTGTTCGCGCGTCAGCGCAAGGCCCGTGCCGACGCATGTCGTACACCAGCCGTGCTTGCTGTTGTACGAGAACATGCGCGGGTCGAGTTCGGGATAGCTCGTACCGCATACCGGACAGGCGCGCTTGGTGGACAGTACCTTCACGGTGCCGAGTTTCGCCGTGGAGCGGCTGCCGCTGATCGCGTCGTGCAAACCGTCAAGCGGTGCCAGCAGATGCATCACGCCCTTGCCGATTTCCAGCGTCTGATCGAGCGCCTGGCGTAGTTCTACTTCCTTATCCGGCGACACGATGAGGTCGGTCACCGGCAATTCGATGGTGTGCTCACGGAAGCGATCGAGCTTCGGCCACGGGTCTACCGGCACGAACTCGCCGTCCACACGCAGATGCGTATTGCCGCGCGCTTTCGCCCACTTGGCGAGGTCGGTGTAGACACCCTTGCGGTTCACGACCAGCGGCGCGAGGAAACCGACGTGCTGCCCTTTGTGATCGCGCAGCAATTGCGCTGCAATCGACTCGACGCTTTGCGACGTGACCGGCGTGCCGTCGTGGATGCAATGCTGCAGACCGAGCTTCACGTACAGCAGGCGCAGGAAGTGCCACACTTCGGACGTGGTCGCCACCGTACTCTTGCGGCCGCCGCGCGACAAACGCTGCTCGATCGCGACGGTGGGCGGAATACCGTACACCGCGTCGACCTCAGGCCGACCGGCTGGCTGCACGATGGACCGTGCGTACGCGTTCAGCGATTCGAGGTAACGGCGCTGCCCTTCGTGGAACAGAATGTCGAAGGCCAGCGTGGACTTGCCCGACCCGGATACGCCGGTGATCACGTTGAATTTGCCGTGCGGAATATCCACATCCAGCGATTTCAGATTGTGCTCGCGCGCATTGACGATGCGCACCACGTCCTCGCCTTCGATCACGCGCCGCGCACGCGCTGCGCTCAGTGCCTTTTGCAGCGGCATACCCTGCGATTCCGGTTCTGCCGCCGCATCCATGGCTCGATCGTATTGCAGCAATGCCTCGCC
>DASVNP010000231.1:0-8161 GCA_036383775.1 Paraburkholderia sp.
GAAGGGGGCTGCTCCTAGTACGAGAGGACCGGAGTGGACGAACCTCTGGTGTACCGGTTGTCACGCCAGTGGCATCGCCGGGTAGCTATGTTCGGAAGAGATAACCGCTGAAAGCATCTAAGCGGGAAACTCGCCTTAAGAGGAGATATCCCCGGGGCTTCGAGCCCCTTGAAGGGTCGTTCAAGACCAGGACGTTGATAGGTCAGGTGTGTAAGCGCAGTAATGCGTTCAGCTAACTGATACTAATTGCCCGTAAGGCTTGATCCTATAACAGGTGTGTCTTACCCCCGCGAAGGGGAAGCACCCAGGTTGAGATCAGTGTTGTGCCAATATAAACAACACAACCCCCCTCTTTACGCTTCTTCCAGATTGGCTGTGGCGCAGGGTTGACCCAAACCCGTGCGACGCAGCAACCCGTCAAAGCCTGATGACCATAGCGAGTCGGTCCCACCCCTTCCCATCCCGAACAGGACCGTGAAACGACTCCACGCCGATGATAGTGCGGATTACCCGTGTGAAAGTAGGTCATCGTCAGGCTCCCCCTGCAGCATCAGAAACCCCACCCAAAAAGGTGGGGTTTCTGCGTTTACGACGCGGAAAACGCGGCCGGAAAAACCCGCTGCCCCACGGCAAACGGAGCACGCGAAACATGCGGCGCGGACAGCGCGCCGCGCATCATCCGATTCGACTAAGCCCGTTTCCGCATCGGCGCCTGGTAGGCCATGCCGGCCGTAAAGCGGTCGAGTCGTTCACTCGCATCGGTGATTGCCCACAGAGGCGCCCTGTGCAACTGCTGGTCATAATTCGTTGCGATCGTCGCAAAAAGCGCAAACCCCGCGTCGTCCAACTTCCACTCGCCGGTTTCCCGGCCGATATCAAACACAGCCGACACCGTGCGTTCCGCCGTCGCAAGTTGTTCGTCGGCCACCGAACCAAACCCTGATTCAGCCAGAAAGCCGGTCAACAGCATGATCTGCGTGAGTGTTTGCGCATCGGTCACGCCGCCGACGCCCCGGCGCAAGGCGTCGAGTGCCAGATGCACCCGCAACGCGAGGTCGTCGGCGATTGGCCGGGCGATCGGTAACAGCATGGCCTTGGCATGCCGCGAACGCGCTGCACCGGTGTTACGGGATAAGGGAATAGGTTGTGCCATAAAGGTCTGATGTATCTGTCTTAGCAGATGCAATAACGGCGCTGCCCGAAAAAGGTTGAGCCCTCGTTCTGCATGCTGCGGCGCACCACAACAACCAGAACGCGGTGCCGAGTATCTTGCACGCAACCTGTAGATCGTCACTTCACCATCGAACAGGGCGCTATCCTCTAGTCTGGCATTGCGGGCGACACTCTCCGCCGCGCAACAGACAAGGAGCCCAGACGCATGAAGATTCTCATCGCGCGGATGAACCACGAGACCAACACGTTTTCACCGGTGGCGACACCGTTGGCCGCGTTTGGCCGCAACGGTCCGAGTTATGGCGGACACGCGTACAACGAAAACAAAGGCATGCAGACCGCGATGGCCGCGTTCATCGACGCCGTCGAGCGCGAGCATGCCGAGATCGTGACGCCCGTGTCCGCATCGGCGAATCCCAGCGGGCCGGTTGAGGCCGCCGCGTACGATGCCATCTGCGAGGCGATCGTCGCGGTCGCAACGGGTTGCGACGCCGTCATGCTCGACCTTCACGGCGCCATGGTGGCCGAGAACTCGGATGACGGCGAAGGCGACCTGCTCGAGCGGCTGCGCGCCTTGCTGCCAGATGCACCGATTGCGGTCGCGCTCGATCTGCACGGCAACGTCACGCAGAAGATGATCGATAACGCTGACGTCATCGTCAGCTTCAAAACCTATCCGCACGTCGATATGTACGAGACCGGCGCGCATGCGGCGCGTCTGATGTTCGACCTGATCCACCGCAAGACGAAGCCGGTGATCGCGTGGCGCCAGCCGCCACTGATGACACACACGCTGCGCAGTGCGACCGCCGAGGGCGCGATGAAACGCGCCGTGGATGCCGCGCGCGCCGCAGAGGCCGATGGCATGCTCGCGGTGTCGGTGCTGTCGGGTTTCTCGCTGGCCGATATCGAGGCGCCGTGTATCAGCGTCGTGGTGGTCGCCAACAACGAGCGTGCCGAAGCCGAAGCGGTAGCGGAGCGCATCGCGCGGCAGATCTGGGAGGAGCGTGACGATTTCGTCTATCGCAACGCGCCGCTCTCTGAATCGGTCACGCAAGCTGCCATGCTCGCGCGGGGTGCCGACAAACCCGTGCTTCTTCTCGACCATGGCGACAACTGCATGTCGGGCGGAACATGCGACACGATGGATCTACTGGAAGAAGCGTTGCGGCAGAAACTCGACGGCATCGTGAGCGGGCCGCTGTGCGATCCGCAAGCCGTCGCGGCGTTGATGGCGGCCGGCGTCGGCAGTACGGTGACGGTGACCATCGGCAACAAGGTCGCGAGCGATACGGTGACGCCGCGGCCGCCTCTCGCCGTAACCGGCGTGGTGCGCGCGCTGACCGACGGCGAGTATGTGATCAGCGGCCCGACCTACACCGGGCAGCGTGCTTTCATGGGGCGCGCGGCCGTGCTCGACACGGGTGCCGTCAAGCTCGTGATGACCGAGCACACGCATGAGCCGTGGGACCTCGGGGTGTTCGAGAGCGTCGGCATCGATCCGCGCCGCGCGCGTTTCCTGTTGCTCAAATCGCGCATGTATTGCCGGCCGGTTTTCGTGCCGATTGCCGCGGCGCTGGTGGAATGCGACAGTCGCGGCGTGACGAGTTCGGACTACGGCCTATTCGCATTCGAGCATCTGAAGCGACCGGTTTATCCGCTGGATACGCGGACCGAGTGGGCATCCGCGAATTGAATGATGCATGCGCTTCGGTTTAAGTGCCGTTGGGGCTTGTGCCGGACGCACAGGTTCTCTATAATTCGCGCCTCTAAAGGCTCGTAGCTCAGTTGGTTAGAGCACCACCTTGACATGGTGGGGGTCGTTGGTTCGAATCCAATCGAGCCTACCAACGCATCCATGACGTAGACGAAAGCGGTTCCGCTTTTGTCTACTGTCAGGTTCTCGCATCACCCCGGCGCACTTGTTCATCGTGCGGCCGCCAGTTGATTCTCTCCATTCCGTAGTGCCTCAATGTCTGTCGCAGCGTAACGCGTTTGCGAATGTCTTCGCGCGTCCGCTGCGGGCTCCATTACGGATGAAGCAGATCGTAGCCGGCCAGCACGACAACGCCGCTCACGACCATCAGCGCAACCGAATGTTGTCCGAAATAAAGAAGACCAGCTGCTGACCAGCTGGTTAGCGCGAACGCGGCAATCTGTTTCATGCTTTAGAACCCCAAGGCAACAGCCGACAACCCACTGACTACACCGCACGCCACGACGGCCAGCGTCACCACCGTCAGCACGCGCTTCGGGAACGAGCGCCCGAGCATCGCCATCGACGGTACGCTGATTAACGGCAGCGTCATCAGCAATGCGCCCGCAGGACCGGCCGCCATGCCGAAGGAAAGCATGGCCTGGATGATCGGCACTTCGCCCGCGGTCGGGATCACGAACAACGTTCCGGCGATAGAAAGCGCAACGATCCACAGCAGGCTGTTGTCGATATCCGGCCCGATGTGCGGAAACAGCCACGTGCGCGCGGCGCCGAGAACCAGCACGAGGACGATGTATTCGGGAACGAGTCGCAGCGTCATCGTGCCGAGAATTTTGACCCAGCGCGCGAACGCGGTGCCGGGCACGTCTTCGGCGACCAGTTGCGCCATGGTTTCGCGCGCTGCTTCCGCTTCCTTCGGCGTGACCATCCGGTTCACCAGGTACCCCAGACCGAACACCATCACGACCCCCAATGCGAGCCGCAAGCCCATCCATTGCCAGCCCAGCACGAAGCCCATGAAGATCAACGTGGCCGGATTCAGCGCGGTGTTGCCGAGCCAGAATGCCATCGCCGCGCCCGGTGCCGCCTGGCGTGCGCGCAAGCCGGCCACGACCGGCGCCGCGCAGCACGTGCACATCATGCCCGGCAACGACATCAAGCCGCCGTTGACCACGCTGCTGAAATCCGTGCGGCCGAGCGCTCGCGCGTCCCATTGCGGCGGAATCAACGCCTGCACCGCCGAGCCGAGCAGCAGCCCGAGCACCATGGCTTGCCAGATCGCTTTGCCGTAGGCCAACGCGTAGTCGATCGCCGCTTGCCAAGACGCCGCCGGCGCGCTCGCCGACGTGCCCATCAGGATGGATTTGCCGATGGAGTGCTGGCTCGCGGCGACGAACGCACGGTTGTAGTAAGGGAACCACTTCACATAGAAGAGGCCGACGACCGCGATCAGCAGAAACACGATCCAGCCAAGAGTGACACGCGGTTGCCGAAGGGTTGATTGCATATTGGTATTAAGCGTGGGTTTTTATCAGACGGTAGCGAGCGTGGTGCTATCGAGTTGGGCCAGAAGTGCTCTCGCCTGGTCGACGACATCGGCGTCGTTGGGGCGGAAACTCAGTTGCAAGGCTCGCGGCAACTGGACGAAATGCTGACGGCTGCTGCGCGTGTATGCGGGGTCATAGTGCCGCTCGATCAACTCGTGCGCGAGTTCGGCGCGGCGATTGCCGTCGACGAGCCGCTGCCAGCCCGTGACACGCTCCCGGCTATGCAGACCGATCAGTTTTTGCAATTGCCCCTTCAGCGACTCGGGATCGTCGAACAGGTGGGCGTAGTCGTGCAGCAGGAACGCCGCGCGATCTTCACGGCTCGACAGCACCTCGACGCACCTGCCCCGATGAAACGTTTCGAGCAGCGCAAGCGGCAACGCAACCGAGCCGATGCGCCGGCTTTCCGCCTCCACGAACACCGGCCGTGCCGGATTCATGGAGCGCAGCGCGGTTACGAGCAGCGTGTCGAAATACTTCTGCGACGGCTGCGGCACGCCCGCCCAGGCGCCGAGCAGCGAGCCGCGATGCGACGCCAGCGCTTCGAGATCCAGCGTTTGCGCACCCGCCTCGCGCAAGGCCGTGAGCAGGCGCGTCTTGCCGCTGCCGGTGGGCCCCACCAGTGCGATGTAGGAGAACGTCTTCGGCAAGGCATCGAGCGTCTCGAGCGTGGCGCGCCGGTAGCTCTTGTAGCCGCCGTCCAGTTGGCGCGCCTGCCAGCCGATCATATTGAAGAGCGTGGCCACCGAGCCCGAGCGCTTGCCGCCGCGCCAGCAGTAGATCAGCGGCCGCCAGCCGCGCGGCCGGTCGGCGAAAGTCGTTTCCAGATGATGCGCGATGTTGCGTGCGACCAGGGCCGCGCCGATCCGTGTGCCTTCAAAGGGCGACACCTGTTTGTACGTCGTGCCGACCAGCACGCGCTCTTCATTGCTCAGCACCGGCGCGTTGGTCGCGCCGGGAATGTGGTCGTCCGCAAACTCTAGCGGCGTGCGCACATCGATGATTTCATCGAAATCACCTGCTTTTTCGAGGCTGACGAGTAGGTTTTTCAAGGAGTTAGGGACAAAACAGGCCGGCGGGGGAGATCGAAATTATCGCATGCGCCGCCAAACCCGTCCGGTGAACGGTGCGGCCCCGCCTCCCGGACCGCACCCTGCTTTGTCTTTGAGCCGCCCGCGCGTCAGATGACCTCGACGCGTCCTTCTCCTCTGACCATTTCGCCGATGACACAGGCCTCGCCGAAGCCGTCGGCGCGGAACAGCGCGAGCACCTCGTCGACCGCTTGCGGCGCGCACGAAACCAGCAGGCCGCCCGAGGTTTGCGGGTCGGTCAGCAGCGCGCGCGCCGTCGCCGGTAATGACGATGGCAGAACGATGTCTTTACCGTAGGCGTCCCAGTTGCGTCCCGAGGCGCCGGTAAAAATGCCGGTTTCCGCCAGCTCTGCCACCCCCGGCAACCACGGTAGATCCGCATAGCGGACGCGGGCGGTCAGCTTCGAGCCACGCGCCAGTTCGAGCGTATGGCCGAGCAGGCCAAAGCCGGTGATGTCGGTGAGGGCGTGCACGCCGTCGAGTTTCGACAGGTCCGCGCCCGGGCGATTGAGCTTGGTCGTCGCGCCGATCATCGCGGCATAGCCGGCGGCGTCGAGCCGGTCTTTTTTCAGCGCCGCCGAGAGAATGCCCACGCCAAGCGGCTTGCCGAGAATCAGCACGTCGCCGGCCTGTGCGCCCGCGTTGCGCTTGACGCGCTTCGGATCGACCACGCCGATGGCGACGAGGCCATAGATCGGCTCGACCGAGTCGATCGAATGGCCGCCGGCGAGCGGGATGCCCGCCTCGGCGCAGACGGACTCGCCGCCCTTCAGCACCGCCGCGATCACATCGTGCGGCAGCACGTTGATCGGCATACCGACAATCGCCAGCGCCATGATCGGCTTGCCGCCCATCGCGTAGACGTCGGACAGCGCATTGGTGGCGGCGATGCGGCCGAAGTCGAACGGATCATCGACGATCGGCATGAAGAAGTCGGTGGTGGCGACGATTGCCTGCTCGTCGTTGAGCTTGTAGACGGCGGCGTCGTCCGCGGTGTCGTTGCCGACCAGCAGGTCGGGAAAGAACGGCAGCGGCGCGCTGCGCTTGAGCAGATCGGCGAGCAGGCCAGGGGCGATCTTGCAGCCACAGCCTCCGCCGTGCGACAGGCTGGTGAGGCGGGGCGAAGAACTTGCGTTGGCGTGGGTATCAGTCATCGTGGCGAGAATTTCGGGCTTCGAATGACCGCATTATGCGGTCTGTTCGGGCGGAGCGCAGCGAGCAAATCTGTCCCACATGAGCGTGAGGTGCGTGATAGCTTTCATTACAGGACGCAGTTCGTGAGACAGCTTCATGTTGGCTTTCCCGACATTCGCACATCATTACTCGGGAATGGCAGATCGCGCCACAAGCTGCGTTCGTAGCCATTGCCAAAGCCCCGGCTGATCGAATCAATGCATGGGCCAAAGAGCGTGGCTGGTCGCAGATTGCACTGGTATCCGGGGCGGGTTCCGCCTATCAGGCCGATTACAAATGCCAGGGAGACTCTGATGATATGCAATGGCCAGTGATGCACGTATTCAGGAGGCTGGATGGAAAGATATTTCATTTCTGTGGAACTGAATTGTCAGCGAATCATGTTGACACGGTGTGGCCGTATTGGAATCTCATGGACTTTACGCCAGAGGGTCGCCCCGACATTCCCACTCCGCCACAAAACTTCAGATCTGAATACCTTGAGAAAAACTATTTGAATAAGGAGTAGCTTGTTGCCTGATCGTGCTGACTTGAATTGCGCGGCGATTTGCGGACCAACTTCGCCGTGAGTCGCCGTTCACCAGCATTCGCCGTTCACCAGTGGCAGCTTTGTGGCCCGGTGCCACCGCAGTTTCGTCATCGCTCGACAAGAACACGACGCGGCTGCCGCCATTCCGCGCGGGTCAGCGCCCAGACGTGGAATCTGTGCGCCGCCGTCCCGTAACTTCTGTCGATCCCCCTTTCGGCCGGCATGGTTGAATGCTGATCTCGGCAGGCGAACGCGCTGACACGATCACCTCCAGGTCGGAATGATGGACGCGGCGAGGAGCGCACCCATCGTGAGATTGAGGATGCGCCAATGAAGCGGTGTGCGCAGAAGACGTGCGAGCAGCATGCCCAGCGCGCACCACAACGCGAGCGAGATGCACGCGGCAAGACCGAACGCTGTGCCGAGCAGCAGCGCTAGCTGGTTCGGGCTGCTCGTGAGCACAGCGAAGGACGCCGCGGCGCCAACCGTCATTGCCCAGCTTTTCGGATTGAGCCATAGCAACAGGAAGCCGCTCACGAGCGTGACTGGCTGCGCGGGCCCGTTGCCGGCGTTCGGCGGACCACTACGTGCAATGCGCCAGGCGAGCCACAACAGATACGCGGAACCGAGAGCCTTCACGGTCGTCTGCAGTACGGGCATCGCAAGCAGCAGCCTGCCGAGCCCCAGCGCCGCAACGGCAGCGAGCGACGCGAGCGCGATCGCGATACCGAGCATCAACGGAATCGAACGCGCGAAGCCGAAGCGCCCGCCTGACGCGGTTGCGAGCATGGTGGCGCCGCCGGGTGTGAGGGTCGCGACGGCGACGAACAGAAAAAGCGGCAGGATCGAGCTCATCGGTGCACGTCCGGATGATTGTGTCTTTGCACTGTACGGATTGCGTCTGCATCAG
>DASVNP010000232.1:0-9334 GCA_036383775.1 Paraburkholderia sp.
CGACGTTAGCCACGATTTGGGCAAGCTCGCCCGTGCTGACGAGAGGCCCAAGACGGTCGGACTCTGCCCGGCGAGCAACAAGCGCCTTTGCAATCTGAAAAGCAAACCGTTCTTCCCCATAATCTCGTATCACCTCCGTCAATTCCTGCACCGTGGCCCGCGCCAGCCAGTCAGCGGCAGACTCACCGCGCGTCGGGTCCATCCGCATGTCGAGCGGACCGTCGGCGCGGAAGCTGAAGCCCCGCTGCGGATCGTCGACTTGCGGCGACGACACGCCCAGATCCAGTAAAACGCCCGACACCCGCCCTACCCCGCGTGCCGCAACCGCGGTGCGCAGTGAAGCAAAACTCTCGTGCACGATGCCAAACCGCGGATCCGCGATCTGCTGCGCCGTAGCAATGGCAAGCGGGTCTTTGTCGAATGCGATCAGACGCCCCGACTCGCCCAGCTTCTCCAATACCAGACGGCTGTGCCCACCCCGCCCGAACGTACCGTCCACATACACGCCGTCCGCGCGCGTGACCAGCGCTTGAACCGCTTCTTCCAGCAGCACCGTGCGATGCTGCAACTCGTTTCCCATCGCAGGTGCCATATATGTATGTGTGCCGCGATCAGAACGTGAAATTCTTTAATGCTTCGGGCATGCCCTCGGCGATCGCCGCCTGTTCCTTCGCGGCGTAAATTTGCGCGTCCCACAACTCGAAGTGGCGCCCCATGCCCAGCAAGGTCACTTCCTTTTCCAGCGAACCGGCCGCGCGCAGTTCCGGCGATACGAGGACCCGGCCCGCGCCGTCCATATCGACGTCCATTGCATTGCCAAGAAAAATGCGCTTCCACCAGGCTGCGTTCATGGGCAGCTTGTCGACCTTATCGCGGAAGATCTCCCATTCCGGGCGCGGAAAAAGCAACAGGCAGCCGTCCGGGTGCTTGGTGATCGTCACCCGGCCCTCTGCCTGTGTTTGCAGCGCATCCCGATAGCGAGAGGGGATCGACATCCTCCCTTTCGCATCGAGTGTTAGCGCCGACGCCCCCTGGAACACTTCGCTCTCTCCCGCGGCGCTTTTGCGCCGGCTGTCCAATTCGTGAAAATCTACCGGAAACCACCTGTGAGATCACACAAAAATACACTTTCTCACACTGTCTCCCACTTTAGAGGAACGCTAAACAGGGGTCAAGGGAGACGCGCGCTTTTTAAGCGAATTTTGTTTGATAGAACAAGGACTTAGCGCGACTCTTTCATGTCAGACATAAAACGGAAAACCGTTATAAATGAATGAGCTAGTGCAACTTGTGAAGGTGATACGTGAAAAGTGCGAGGGAAACGCGTGGAAAGTAAGAGATCGTCAAGCGGGATTGGGAGGGGTTTGCTGGCGTTCCGGGTATTTCGGCTGGACGGCGCGCGAGGCGCCGTCCCACTTTCAGGCGGTGCTTGAGCAACGGCCTCGAACTTTAGATGTAATAGGCCGTGCGCGTCATGACTTTCGACACCGCGCGCATCAGCGCGCGCGCGGGAAATGGCAACTCAACGCCACCTGCGTCCATTGCGGATTTGCCGTGCTCCGCTTCGTCCGCGCGCATCTGCTCGACGATCGCGCGCGACTCACGGTCCGCCGCCGGCAACTGATCGAGATGGCTATCCAGATGCTGCTCCACCTGGCGCTCGGTTTCGGCCATGAAGCCGAGACTGACACGGTCGCCCATACGCCCGGCCACCAGACCGATTGCCAGTGAGCCGGCATACCAAAGCGGGTTCAGCAGACTGGGGCGCGAATCGAGGGCCTCGAGGCGCTTGGCGGTCCACGCCAGATGATCCTCTTCCTCGATTGCCGCGTGATTGAACACGGCCTGCAATGCAGGCGACCGGGTGGCGAGTTTCTGGGCCTGATACAGCGCCTGCGCGCACACCTCGCCGACGTGGTTCACGCGCATCAAACCCGCCGCGTGCGCACGCTCCGCCGGCGAGAGTTCAGGCGCCTCGCCCATCACCGCCGATTCCTGTGGGACCGGCAATGGACGACTCATCCGCGACACGCCGGTCATTGAGCGTAAACCCCGATCAAACTCACTAATCAACTCGTCCAGAAACATTAAGCACTCCCTGAATCAACAACCGCCTCGCCGATCCGGCAGGTCCACGCCATAAGGCTTTGCGGCGTCAAATCTGCCTTGCGGGAACCACCAATCCGCATGAATTGAGCGGCCAGTCTCTGATTTTAGACCATGTTGCGTAAACGAAACAGGAGCCGCCCCGGCTCGCTCCTTTTTCTTTGTGCCATGTATGCCTTTTGTTACATTACGTGCAACTTCTCGCGAAGTTGGACAAGCAAGGCCTCAACGCTAGACAAATATTCGCCTTGTACAAAAGATTCGTATTCCTTGGAGATCATTCGATGAAAAAGTCGCTTCTCGCTCTCGCAGCACTGGGCGCATTCGCAGGCGTCGCTCATGCACAGAGCAGCGTGACCCTGTACGGTATCATTGACGAAGGCTTCAACATCAACACCAACGCCGGTGGCAAGCACCTGTACAACCTGTCCAGCGGCGTCATGCAAGGCTCGCGTTTCGGCCTGCGTGGCACGGAAGATCTGGGCGGCGGTCTGAAGGCCATCTTCGTGTTGGAAAACGGCTTTGACGTGAACACCGGCAAGCTGGGTCAAGGCGGCCTGATGTTCGGTCGTCAAGCTTACGTCGGCCTGTCGAGCCAATTCGGCACGGTCACGCTGGGTCGTCAGTACGACTCCGTCGTCGACTACGTCGGTCCGCTGGAAGCAGGCGATCAATGGGGCGGCTCCATCGCAGCCCACCCGAGCGACCTCGACAACTTCAACAACTCGTTCCGCACCAACAACACGGTCAAGTACACGAGCGCCAACTACGGCGGCCTGACGTTCGGCGGCACGTACAGCTTCGGCGGTCAAGCCGGCAACTTCTCGCAGAACCAGATCTGGTCGTTGGGCGCTGGCTACAACAACGGTCCTCTCGTTCTCGGCGTTGGCTACTTGAACGCGCGCACCCCGGCAAACGCGGGCGGCCTGTTCAACACGCCGGCAACACCGTCGGCTGCAAACGCAGCTGTGACGGCGCCCGTGTACGCTGGCTACGCTTCGGCTAACACGTACCAGGTCATCGGCGCAGGCGGTGCATACACGTTCGGCGCAGCAACGATCGGCGCTACGTACTCGAACATCCGCTTCGGCAACCTGGGCGCTACGTTCGCATCGCCGTTCGCGGGCCAATCGGCCACGTTCAACAACGCGGAACTCAACTTCAAGTATCAGTTGACCCCGGCGTTGCTGGTCGGCGCAGCATATGACTACACCCGCGGCGCGGAAATCAACGGCTCGTCGCGCGCTCAGTACCACCAAGGTGCAGTTGGCGTGGATTACTTCCTGTCCAAGCGCACCGACGTGTACGTGCAGGGTGTGTACCAACACGCTTTGGGCGAGACGCTGAATGCGGCAGGTAAGGTGGTTGATGCAACGGCATCTATCGCCAGCATCACTCCGTCGGCAAACCAGAACCAGTTCACGGCTCGTATTGGTATCCGCCACAAGTTCTAATAAGTCGTAATAAAGCAGTTTGTCTCAAAGGCGCCTTCGGGCGCCTTTTTTTATGGCAACTGCGGCGCCTGTCTGCTGTGCTGGGGTAGCAACTGCGATTGCCCAATCAGAAATGCAAAGGCCCGGCAGACTTTCGTCTGCCGGGCCTTTGCCGTTTTCCGCTACGCGCTACTTCGTGTCGGCTTCGTACACGATCACTACCCGATCCACACTCATACCCGACCGTCGCGCAATTCCCGGCGCAAGATCTTGCCGACATTGCTCTTAGGCAGCTCCTTGCGGAATTCGATGATCTTAGGCCGCTTGTAACCGGTCAGTTGCTCCTTGCAGTACGCAAAGATGTCGGCATCGGTGAGTGCCTGGTCCTTCTTCACGACGAACAGCTTTACCGCTTCGCCCGAATGCTGGTCCGGCACGCCGACCGCGGCAACTTCAAATACACCCGGCAATTTGGCAACTACGTCTTCGATTTCATTCGGATAAACGTTGAAACCGGATACCAGAATCATGTCCTTCTTACGATCGACGATCTTGACGAAACCGCCTTCGTTCATCAGGCCGACGTCGCCTGATTTGAAGAAGCCATCCGCGGTCATCACTTTCGCCGTTTCATCCGGCCGCTTCCAGTAGCCCGCCATCACCTGCGGACCACGTATGCAGATTTCCCCCGGCTGACCCAGTGGCACTTCGTTGCCTTCGTCATCGCGAATCGAGATTTCGGTCGACGGCAGCGGCAAACCAATCGTCCCACTGTATTCGGTCACAGTAACCGGATTGCAGGTCACACACGGTGACGTCTCCGACAGCCCATATCCTTCGATAATCGGCGTACGGGTTTGCTCGTACCAGCGCTTGGCAACGGCCTCCTGCACGGCCATACCGCCACCGTTCGCAGCAATCAGCTTCGAAAAGTCGAGTTTGTGGAAGTCAGGGCTATTCAACAGTGCGTTGTACAGCGTGTTGACGGCCGGGATCGTGGTGATCGGATAGCCTTCCAGCGCCTTGATCATGCCAGGAATATCGCGCGGGTTCGGGATCAGCACGCCGAGCCCGCCGGTGCGGATCGTCAGCAAGCCGCAAACAGTTAGCGCAAACACGTGATACAGCGGCAACGCAACAACAGTGACGAACTGATCGATATCCGTGCGGTTCGTGCGAACCGGATTCAGCCAGATTTCAGACTGCAGCACGTTGGCGATCAGGTTTCGATGCAGCAGCGTCGCGCCTTTGGCCACGCCTGTCGTTCCGCCGGTGTATTGGAGAAATGCGACATCGTCGGGACCTTGCTGAACCGGTTTGAAACTGTAACGCCCACCTTCTGCGATCACCGTGTTGAATTTGACATGCCCCGGCAGGCTCCACGCGGGCACCATCTTCTTCATCTTGCGCACGACGAAGTTCACGAGGGCGCCCTTGACGCCCATCAGGTCGCCCATCGCCGCGACGATGACATGCTTGATCGACGTGTTACGTACGATCGCCTGCAAGGTGACCGCGAAATTCTCGAGCAGGATGATGGCTTCCGCGCCGCTGTCTTTTAGCTGATGCTCGAGCTCACGCGGGGTATAAAGCGGATTCACGTTCACGACCACATAGCCGGCGCGCAGAATGGCTGCAATCGCCACCGGATATTGCAGCACGTTTGGCATCATGATCGCGATGCGCGCGCCACGCGCCAACCCTTTCGCCTGGAACCATGCAGCGAGCTTGCGCGAGAGCACGTCGAGCTCGCCGTAGCTGATCTCTTTACCCATGCAGACGAACGCGGGTTTGGTTCGATACTCGCGAAAAGCTTCGTCGAGCAGGTCGGCGACCGACGAATAGCGCGTCGGATCGATTTCTGCGGGAACGCCGGGTGGATAAGATTTCAGCCAGATTTTGTCCATGCAGCGTCTCCTCCTTTATTTTCGAAGGGTCGTGCTAAAAACGCATCGTAGCATGGGCACCCCGGTGCGATTGGCGAAAAGCGGCTGGGTTAGACTGCAGCCTCCAACCTAAGCTGGACGAGTGCTGCGGGATTTTTTTCCGGTTTCAGGCGCGCTCGACTTCGACGAGGCAGTCATAGAAGGTCGCCGATCCACCCAGGTCGGTGAGCGCCTGGCTGGTCACCTGATTTGCATTCCGGCCATCGGGCGCCAGCTTTTTCCACCAGATCGACAGACCCACGACCAGTCCTTCGCGCGCCTTGTCGGTCACCCGGGCGCGCGCCTGCATTGAGCCGCGATCGTTGAAAATGCGCACCTGGTCGCCGTTGGCGATGTTTCGCGGTTGCGCGTCAGCCGGGTGAATGTCGAGATGCGGCTCCCCTTCAGTCGAGCGCAGACTTTCGACGTTCACGAACGTGCTGTTCAGAAAATTGCGGGCGGGGGGCGATATCATCGCGAGCGGATAACGGGCGGCCAGTTCGGGCGCGCCGTCGGCAGATTCGTAGGGCGGCAGATAGTCTGGAAGTGGATCGAGGCCCTGTTGCGCGAGGCGCTCACTGTAGAACTCGCATTTGCCGGACGGCGTTCGGAAACCGCCTTCGGCGAACGGTGCCTCGGGAATGTTCAACTTGGCCCAACCGGTCTGTTTCAACGTCGTCCAGTCCACGCCTTCAAGCGCTTTGTCTTGCCAGCGGAACGCAGACTGCGCGACGGTTTCGTCGCTCTCGAATAGCGCCGGTTCCTCGAGCCCCATGCGGCGTGCGATGCCGCGAAAAATCTCCGTGTTCGGCCGCGCCTCTCCGACCGGGGCGATAGCCGGCAAGTTGACCATCACGTGCGTGTGGCCGTACGACTTGTGTACGTCGAGGTGTTCGAGTTGGGTCGTCGCGGGTAGTAGCAGATCGGCATAGTCCGCGGTGTCGGTCTGGAAATGTTCCAGTACGATCGTGAACAGATCTTCACGTGCGAAACCTGCCGCGACTCGTTCCGAATCCGGCGCGACGGCGACCGGATTAGAGTTGTACACGACTATGGCTTCCACTTTGGGGCCGAACGCCGCGTCACCCTTGTGCATAAGCGCGTCGCCGATCGCATTCATGTTGATAACGCGAGTGGGCTTGGACGGCCACCCCGGCATCAAATCGGGGCGCTGCAACGCATGCGAATCGACCGGCGCCCAGCCACCCGACGACAGCAGTACGCCTCCGGCTCTCTCGCGCCACGCGCCGGTCAGCGATGGCAGACAGGCGATTGCCCGCACGGCATTGCCGCCGCCGCGCACACGTTGCAGACCGTAGTTCATCCGGATCGCGACCTTTTTCGTGCTGCCGTAAAGTCGCGCTAGATCGACGATCACCTTTTCTTCGATGCCGCAAATCTGAGCGACGCGGGATGGCGGATAACTGAGTGCACGGGTCTTCAACTCGTCAAAGCCCAGTGTGTGGGCTTCGATGTAGGCATGATCCAGCAGGTTTTCCGTGATCAGCACATTCATCATACCGAGCGCCAAGGCGCCATCGGTGCCGGGCTTCAATGCAATATGCTGATGACACTTCTCCGCAGTTAGCGACCGATAAGGATCGATCGCAATAAGACGCGCGCCATTTCGCTTGGCCTGCTGGGCACGGGTCCAGAAATGCAGGCTGGACGCGATGGGATTTGAGCCCCAGATCAGGATGACCTCGCTCTCCTCAAAGAACTCGGTAAGCATGCCGAGACCCGCGCCGTAGGTATATTTCAATCCGGCCGCGCCGGCTGCCGCGCAGATCGTACGATCCAGTTGCGATGCGCCGAGCTTGTGAAAGAATCGCTGCGCAATGCTGTCGCCCTGAATCAAACCCATGGTGCCGGCGTAGCTGTATGGGACGATCGCTTCCGGCGCGCGGAGCGCAATCTCGGATAGGCGGCTGGCGGCGAGCCGGAACGCCTCGTCCCAACTGATCGGTTCAAAGCGGCCCTCGCCTTTCCGGCCGACTCGCTTCATCGGCGTCGTCAGCCGGTGTGGGTGGTGAACCCGTTCTGCATAGCGGCTGACCTTGGTGCACAGCGCACCTTGCGTCGGAGGATGCTCGGGGTCCGCGACGACCTTGATTGCACGCCCTGCCTCGACCGTCACGCGCATTGCGCAGGTGTCAGGGCAATCGTGCGGGCATACGGCGCGTGCGAAATCAGTTGGGGCGTTCATCGGCGGTCCGTCCAGGGCGGCGGTTGGCTGTGGAAGCAATGGGAGATTTTATTACGCCCGTTGCCCGTTGGCCTGCATCGTGCCGCCAAATAAGGCTTCGGCGTAGAATCAGTTATCACCCTGCCCGGGCCAATGTTGCCCCGAGCGATCCCACGCAAGTTAAAGCACAAGCGCATCATCACTCCATCATGAAACTGATCCCCGAAATCCAAGCCGCTCACGGCGAAATTCAAGCCCTTCGACGAACAATCCACGCCCACCCGGAACTGCGCTATGAAGAGACTGCAACGGCAGATCTGGTAGCACGAACCCTTGAGTCCTGGGGCATCGAAACTCATCGCGGATTGGGCAAAACGGGGGTCGTCGGCGTACTGAAACGCGGCAGCGGTTCACGCTCCATCGGCTTGCGGGCCGACATGGACGCGCTGCCGATTCAGGAGCTGAACAGCTTCGATCACCGCTCAAAAAACGAGGGCAAAATGCATGCATGTGGCCATGATGGACATACCGCGATGCTCCTCGGCGCTGCGCGGCACCTCGTTAAACATGGCGATTTTGATGGCACGATTGTGCTCATTTTCCAGCCCGCCGAAGAAGGCGGCGCCGGCGCGCAGGCAATGATCGACGACGGCCTGTTTGTGAAGTTTCCAGTCGATGCGGTGTTCGGCATTCATAACTGGCCAGGCATGCCGGCGGGTCACTTCGGCGTGACGGAAGGCCCGATCATGGCCTCAAGCAACGAATTTCGCATTGAAATCAAAGGTGTAGGCGCGCATGCGGCGATGCCACACAACGGCCGCGATCCCGTTTTTACCGCAGTGCAGATCGCAAATGGACTGCAAAGCATCATCACCCGGAACAAGAAGCCGCTCGACACCGCGGTGTTGTCCATCACCGAAATTCACGCCGGCGACGCGGTCAATGTCGTGCCGAACGATGCGTGGATCGCCGGCACGGTGCGCACATTTACCACCGAAACGCTCGATCTGATCGAGTCGCGCATGCGTAAGATCGCTGAGAGCACCGCCGACGCCTACGATTGCTCCGTCGATATTCATTTCCACCGAAACTATCCGCCGACGATCAACAGTAGTGAGGAGACGCGCTTTGCCGTCGAGGTCATGAAGGAACTGGTCGGTGCCGAAAATGTTGACGACGCGGTCGAACCGACAATGGGCGCCGAGGATTTTTCATTCATGCTGTTAGCAAAACCTGGTTGTTACGCATTTCTGGGCAACGGTGACGGTGGTCACCGGGACGCCGGCCATGGTGCAGGACCGTGCATGCTGCATAACGCGAGTTATGATTTTAACGACGATTTGTTGCCGATCGGCTCGACGTACTGGGTTCAGTTGGTGCAGCGATTTCTTGCCCAAGGAAAATAGAGTTCCCCGGTGGAGGCCTAAGGCGGTGATTTGTTTGCCGCCGATTGTCCCGCCGAGTTCTGGCTGGAGTGTTTGCTTTGGGGAGCCCTTGCCCTGAAGGTAATGCGTCCGCAGGAGGTCTGAAGCAGTATTTTGGGGGCCGTAAACGCAGAAACCCCACCTTTTTGGGTGGGGTTTCTGTTACTGCAGGGGGAGCCTGACGATGACCTACTTTCACACGGGTAATCCGCACTATCATCGGCGTGGAGTCGTTTCACGGTCCTGTTCGGGATGGGAAGG